>JASEHU010000221.1 GCA_030018635.1 bacterium | reverse complement strand
CAATCCCATCGGGGGATGAGTTAATTTCACCGAACGTGCGAATATTTTTTAATTTATTCTTATGTTTTGCAGGTATCTTGTTAGCTTATTGTTCTCGAAGCAAGAAAAGCTGGATTAGCCGGTGCAACTGTTTTAAAAGGAATTATAGGATTTGGAAGGAGTAGCCGAATCCATACAAGTAAAATCGTAGATGAAGAAAAAAAGATTGACGACTTCGTGGTAGCTCAAAATAAATACAATTCAACGGGTATCGAATCCGCTAGAAGCGGACAAGCAACGGCCCTCGAACGACGAATCACGGTCAACAATCAAGACTTTTGCCGCCACTTCTTTTCTAAACGACATGGGCTCGGATATGATTTACCCAATTTGGCCCATATTCATTCGCAGCGTACTCGGTGCTAACATGACAATCCTTGGAATACTCGATGGACTTGGAGAAGCAATAGTTTCATTATCACAAGCGAGTTCGGGTTACCTATCAGATCGTATTCGCAAGCGAAAAGTTTTCATATGGGTTGGATATTTGATGGGCGCGTTCTCACGTATTGGATATGCTCTTTCCACAACTTGGGCAACTGTCTTCCCGTTCAGGATTCTCGACCGAGCCGGCAAAATCCGCAGTGCCCCCCGCGATGCAATCATCGCCGACATTTCTAACGACAATAATCGTGGTAAAAATTTTGGCTTACTCAGAACCGCCGATCATCTCGGTGCCGTAGTCGGAATTATCATCTGTCTTTTACTTGTAAATCACCTAAGCTTTTCTACTATTTTCGCCCTTGCTGCCATTCCATCTTTAATCGGTGTTGGAATAATTCTCTTTTTGATAAAAGAACGCGCTGCAGAAAAGATTCACGCCTTCAAAGGTATTCGACTCAAGGATTTAAGTCGTAATTTTAAACTCTTCTTGATTATTAGCGCGATATTTTCTTTAGGTTCCTTTAGCTACTCATTCCTTTTACTTTATGCAAAAGAATTCGGTTTTGCAATTCAAACTGTTCCGATTCCCTACTTAATTTTTACTGTTGCTGCGGCGTTATCTTCCTACCCTTTCGGACATTTGGCTGATAAGATAGGTCGTAAAAATGTGATAGCAATCGGTTTCATATTATGGATATTTGCAAAACTTTATATTAAGGTAGTTGGACTTCTACAAACTTTTGTACAATCCACGGTCGGAGGATCGAGATACCAAAGTTTTCTAAAACCTCACTGAATACTAAAGCCAAACCAGCATTTGGCTCCACATCCTTTGAAAAACATTCGAGATTTAGCCGAAATGCTAATGTTAAAAAATTTTAGAGTTTTATCACAATAATTTTCACAAACTCTTGACTTCCATTTATTAATTTTTTAACTTCATGTGCGCGAGAGAAGGGGGACTATGACATTAACTCGGGTAGGGGATGAGTTCGATGTGTATACGACAATTATTTCAAAGCAAATGAGACTGTGTAAAAAGTCATGGCATAATAGATGTCACATAATGAGACGATACTAAAAAACAAATGAACGAAAAAGATTTATTAAAGCTATGATTACTTGAATCGGATCCGCACAAGACGATTAGCCCCGATACATCGGGGTAAGAACAATTAAAAGTAAGGTTTGGTTAATTACAAAAAATATTATCCAGAGTCCCGCACAGCGGGAAATGAGCCTCCGTCTCACAAATATGTCGAAGCTAAGTTAATTGCTGGAATAGCTCATGAAATAAGAAATCCCATCACCAGTATAAAGGCTGCAGCACAATTATGTCTCAACAAATACAAGCTTGATAAACAGGTAAGAAAGTACATTAAGATTATACTAAAGAACTCTGAGAGGGTAAACAGTGTTATCAAAGATTTAATAAATCTTGCAAAACCACCCGAGGCCTCTTTTAAGATAGATGGTCTTGGTAAGGTTATTACCAGTGTATGTGATCTTGTCAATGCGAGATGTTCCAGACAGAATGTGCGTCTCACTAAGAGAGTTCAAAGGAACCTACCCAAAATCTTTATAGATGAAAAACTCATCACAGGCGCATTTCTAAATCTTATACTTAATGCCTTAGATGCCACGCCTAAATGTGGAAGGCTCACTATTACCGTCTATTACAACCATAATGCTGAAGAGATTATAACAAGTTTTACTGATTCAGGCTGTGGTATTTCGGAGGATAATCTAAGCAAAATATTCGACCCCTTCTTTACCACAAAGAAAAATGGAATAGGATTGGGACTTTCTTTAGCCCAGCAGGTTATCGAGCTTCATGACGGGAAGATTCATATAGAAAGTAAACCTAATTATGGCACAGAGGTAACAGTTAGGCTACCAGTGTATAAAGAAAGGACTTCAGAAGATGGATAAAATCCTGATAGTTGATGATGATAAGGATATACTGCGGCTCCTTTCGGATATTATAAAGTCAGAGGAATATGGAGTTATTACTGCAAGCGATGGCAGAAAGGCACTTAAAGAAATCATGTCTCATTCACCTGCGCTGGTTTTATTAGATATCAAGCTTCCGGAAATGGATGGGTTGAAGGTCCTGGAAGAGATTAAAAAGATAGACAAAAATCTACCTGTAATCATGCTTACAGCCTATGGACATATAAAAGATGCAGTCCAGGCTATGAAGTTGGGCGCATTTGATTATATCACCAAGCCTTTTGACAATGAAGAGATAATGCTGAATATAAAGAAGGCACTTGAGAGCCGATATCTCCACATAGAAGTTGAGGATTTAAGAAGGAGATTAGAGGAGAAAACAGCTATCACACAGTTTGTGGGTGAAAGCCCTCAGATAAAACAGATACATAATCAGGTTAAGCTCATTGCTCCTACAAATATGACGGTAATTATTCAAGGTGAGAGTGGCACAGGAAAAGAGCTGATTGCCAGAATGATTCATCAGGAAAGTTCACGGCTTGATAAACCCTTCATTACTGTAGATTGCGGGACACTCCCTGAAAACCTTGTTGAAAGTGAACTCTTCGGCTATGAAAGAGGTGCCTTTACAGGGGCTGACAAGAGAAAGGAGGGAAAATTTGAATCAGCCAATGGTGGAACCTTATTCTTAGACGAGATAACTAATTTCCCTCAATCCCTTCAAGCAAAACTCTTGAGGGTAATTCAGGAGCATAAGGTCCAGCATCTGGGCAGCACAAAAGAGATAAAGATAGATGTCAGGATAATTACTGCTACGAACACAATCCTGTCCGATGAGGTTAAAAAAGGTAGATTCAGGGATGACCTTTACCACCGACTTAACGAATTCAATATCAATCTCCCTCCTCTCAGAGAAAGGAAAGAGGATATACTTGTTTTAGCGAAATATTTTTTAGAGGAAGCGAATTTAGAATTTAATAAAAAGATTGAAGGGATATTAGGCGAGGCGATGAAATCCCTTTTAAAATATCCCTGGTTTGGAAATGTAAGGGAGTTAAGAAATACCATCAAGAGAACGGTGCTTTTAACAGATTCAAATTATATCAGAGAAATCAGCTTACCTACGGATGTAACTTCCAATTTTATAAAGACTGAATTTTTAGCAGATTTAGATAAGGGCGTTTCCCTTCGAGAAATAACCGTGAAAATAACAGAGAGGGTAGAAAAAGAGATTATCAAAAGGGCATTGGCTGAAGCAAAGAATAATAAGACCAAGGCTGCTAAAATACTCAATATAGATCGCATGACATTATATTCAAAGATAAAATCCCTGGGGTTGTAGAGTCTGTCCGAAAAGTCTAAGCGAAGGCTGTCACAGTAAATTGGTAAAAACGAATCCCCGCCTGCCTTAATGGATTCAGTTCGGCGGGCAGGATTTTTTGTGTCATCGTATAGACAGATTCGTAGAACCATCTCTACAAACTGTAGAACTCTCTTAGCAGATTTCCAGCCCTCTCTCATCCAGTAGAAATCCTGATAGTAATAGTTTACCTTTGATAGATAATTGGTTATAATAATTATTTAAACTTATCATTTATTAAAATGAGAATGGCACAATTGATGCTTATTCGTATATTGTTATCATCACTAATAAATTCATTTTAACTATAGATTGCTTCTACGGATTTTGGCGGGATCGTAATGACCAAGTAGAACGGAGATTTGAAAATTATTCTTGAAACAAAGAGAAAAGCATACACTATGAGAATATTAGTGGTGGATGATAATAAAGATACGTGTCACTTGATCTCATCTATTCTTAAGGAAGAAGGCTACAACGTGGATAGGGAATACAATGGTAGACAGGCAATGGAAAAGATTAAAG
>JASEHU010000220.1 GCA_030018635.1 bacterium | reverse complement strand
TCCTGGATTCTGATTCCTGGATTCTATCATAGATACCCCCAATATCAAATGGAATAACTCACTAGATCATTACTCTATTTTTGGTGGGAGATTAACCTGGATTTTAACCTTCTTTATATCTTCTCCACCCTTGTTGTCACTTACCTTGAAACTTATTTCGTAATTACCACCTTGCTTTTGGGTAGGACGCCAACTGAATATCTTCGTCGGCAAAGAAAAGATAGCTCCTTGAGGTAAATCTGAGGTGGTGTAAGTTAACTGGTCATTATCTTCATCATCTGCAGAAATATTGAATTGTAAAAGTTCATTTATATTTATGGTTGTATCGTTTATGACTGAAAGTTTTGGAGGTATATTTTTTTCAATAACGGTTAAAAACCAATTTTTAAGAATTACCGTTTCCCCATCGGATACCCTTAAAGTTATTGTTTTAGTGCCTGCATCCCTCTGACCAGCTGTATATGTCCATAAATTACTTGTATCTTTTTCAACCCTATTCCCAGTTGCACCTGTTAATTCCCAGCTATATTTTAGTTTTTCATGATTAGGGTCTGTGGCAAATACTTCAAAAACTAATGAATCTCCTTCATCTATTTTGGGTGAGAGGTCAAGCGGGGCATAAGACCAGATTATTGGTGAAGGATTAACGGTGGTAAATTGCCAGGTAAATGACTTTTGCACAGGTTTTAAACCTGAAACAGGTTTTAAACCTGAAACAGGTTTTAAACCTGAAAGATGATTACCTTCTAAATCTTTAGCCTTTGTGGAAATCTTTACGGTATATTTTGTATTTCCAGATAAATCAGAAACAGGTGTCCAGATAAGTTTATTCCCCTCCCAGGTGAATGTTCCTGTAACCATAGGTGTAATAGAAAACGCCTCTTTAACTGATTCCTTATCCATCTCTTCACTAAAAGTAATAGTAATCGGTACCTCAGTAGAAACCTGCTCACCAATGGGAGTGTTTTTTATTATCCTGGGGGCAACATTATCCGTAGGCAGACCAATATATTGAATGGAAGGGGCAGACTTATTACCATAAATATCCACCGCTACAAAGGTGTAATAGTAAGATAATTTATTGACTAAATCAGTATCAAGATAGGTAGTTGTCTTTACCCCATCGGCAATAAGGGTTCCTAATTTATCCTTAATAATCGAACGATAAATTGTAATATGAGAAAAGGTTTTTTCTTTTGGATTTTGCCAGCTTAATTTCAAACCACCCCCTTCCTTTAAAGATGTAATAGAAATTAAAGTAGGCAATGATGGTGGTAAGTCAAGCGTTCTGGCATTAACGGGATTAGAATAACCCGAGTTACCATTGTAGTTAAATGCCTTTACTCGATAGCCATAAGTTGTCAGTGGAAGGATGTCTTCATCTTGATAACTATTAGTATTAGGTGGAAGGACGGCTAACTCACTATAAGCCTTTTCTGTAATACCTCGCTCAACAACAAATCCTAACTCATCCCTTGAGTTATCAACCCAAGCAATATTTATTTGAGAGGAAGAGATTGTCTTAAGCGTTAAATTAGATGGGGCAATGGGAGATTCATCCCCTTTACCCAAGGCATATAATTGCCCATTAGAAGCTCCAACATAAATAGTTCCATCTTTACCTATTTCAGGAGATGTAGTTATCATAGAATCAAGCGTCCAATTCCATTTTAATTTTCCATCGGGTGAAAGACAACTCAGGTTATAATCATTGGAAATAGCATATATATTTCCTGCCGAATCAATTTTAGGTGAGCAAGGACTCCAACCAACAGGATATTCCCATAAGACCTTACCATTTTGACTGACAGCTATTAAATTACCTTCTTGTGAACCCCAACATAAATTATAATAAATCACACCATTTGTTCCTATCACTGGCGAGAATTTTGTCCACCCCATTTTTTTAGGTTTAATCGTCCATTGGAAAACTCCATTATAATTAAAGCAACAAAGGGTATTATTCAACCCGATATAGACATTTCCAACTGTATCGACTGCCGGGGATGTAGTTGCCTCACCTGCCTCAGTATATTTCCACTTAAGAGCACCTTTTGAATCAAGGCAGAATACCCCTCCCTCAGGTCCCGATACCCCTATGTAAATATTCCCCTTATTGTCACTTACCGGTGTTAGGGTAATCATTCCTCCCCCAAGATAACTTAAATTTAGTAATCTTCCCTCTGGATGGAGGGAATATACATTTCCATTCTGAGTAAATACATGAATAGCAAAGTTAGATGTAACGACCACCGATGTCTTAACCGGAAATTTAAGCGGATATTTCCATTTTAAAGTGCCATTTGGCAATAGGGCATATAAATTTTTATCGTTAGAGGCAATATAGATTTCACCATTGCCAGATGCATCTGCCTGACCAATTACCGGACTGGTATTTATTCCTCCTTTAGTGGCATAAGTCCAGAGTAATTTACCTTTAGATGACAAACAATAAAGAGATGCATCTTCTGAACCTATATAAATTCTTTCTTGAGCATCAATTACTGGATTAGAATTAAAAATTCTGCCTTTAGTCTCATAAGTCCATAAAAGTTTGGGTGATTTTATATCTACCATCTGCATTGGTTGAATTTTAGCTGTGGGTTCCGGCACAGGCGAAACAGTTGGTGTTGCAGGCATAGATGGTGCAGATGGGAAAACAGGTGGTATGGGTGGAGCCGGTACGATTGGTGCAGTAGGGGCAGATGGTGTTTCTTGTTTAGCCGGTAAAACCGGTGCAATGGGTTCTACCTCTACCGGGTATGCCGGCATAGTTTTACATCTTACCTCGTTGAAATAATCTGACTCCCCAAGGGAATTATATGTCTTCAGGCGATAGTAGTAAGTAGTATCAGGAAGTAAATCCTTATCCTGGTAGGTGGTTGTATTAGCTGAGAGAATGGCAATTTGAATGTAGCTTGTTATTTTTTCCTTGCGTTCGATTTTAAACCCTTGTTCATTATTCGAATTATCCTGCCATGAAAGGTCTATTTGTGTGGTAGAGACAGGTTTTGCCGCAAAATTAGAAGCCGAATAAGGGATGGTATCCTTTGTTACTACCTTTTGTTCGTTTGAATAACTTGAATTACCTCCCCGATTAAATGCCCTTATCCGATAATAATAAGTTGTATTAGGTGCCAGGGTTTTATCCTCATAAGTAATAATATTTGCAGGAATAGTGCATATCTCAACGAATTTTTCTTTGTCAGTCCTTCGCTCAATTCTAAATCCCAATTCACTATTAGAATTATCATTCCAGGATAAATTTACCTGATTAAAAGAAATAGACTCTGCTCTAAGCTCTGTCGGCAAAAATGGTATTACAGGAACGGTATTAATCGTCAACAGGTCCGAAGATTCAGAGTTACCGGTACGATTGTATGCCCTGACACAATAGCAATAGGTTGTATTGGGTGTCAAATCAAAATCCTGGTAAGAGGTGGTATCTTGATTCAATACGGCTATTAGAGTGTAGGTTAAGTCAGTTTTCAGCCTTCTTTCGAGTTTAAATCCTACCTCGTTATTTGAATTATCATGCCAGAAGAGTTTTATTTGTGTAGAGAGGTTCGATACCCCGCTCAGGTTGGTAGGTGGTGACGGTAAGACATCCAATGTTCGGACCGAAGCCTCATCCGAATAATCAGAATCCGCTAATTTATGGTATGCCTTTATCCGATAGGAATAGCGAGTATCCTTTTCAAGCCCTTTGTCTATATACGAAGTGGTATTTGGGGGTAATAGTTTGAGCTGAACATATTTTTGTAATGGTAAGGCTCGTTCTAATTTGAATCCTTGTTCATTATCTGAATTATCATTCCAGGAAAGTTTTATCTCGCTTTGTGAAATAGGGATAATCTGTAAATTAGTTGGTGACGCCGGCGGTAAAGGTTCAGAAACTGCCACAACCGTTTCTTTCATAAGTGGTTTTGCCGGTGTAGCTGGTAGCGGGGCAACAGGTGTAGATGGAAGGACAACAACCATAGGTGGAGTCAGAAGTTCTTCCTTTACAGATGGTTTTGCAGATACACCTGGTAATGGTGTAATAGGTGTATATGGGATTACAACCTTTTCTTCAATGGCCGGCTTTGCAGGTGTAACAACCGCAGGCGGAGAAACAATCTTTTCTTTGACAGGTGGTTTCGGCGGTGTAACAGGTGCAGGTGGCAAGACAACCTTTTCTTCAATGGCCGGCTTGGGAGGTGTAACAACCGTAGGTGGAGGAACAACCTTTTCCTTGACAGGTGGTTTCGGCGGTGCAACAGG
>JASEHU010000021.1 GCA_030018635.1 bacterium | reverse complement strand
AGAAAATAACCGCTTTAGCGGTTTATAAGGTACTTGATTGCACAGGTCGAAAAATAATGATGATTAAGCCAAAACTTAATTTTTTCTCGAAGAGATACAGTGCGGGGATAATACTAATATTCGTTGTGCTGATACTGGCGAAAATTCTAACAATAAGAATTGACCAGCCATTGGGAGCAGGATTTCACTGGCATAATGAATTTTGGTATATGAATATTGCCCAAAATTTTTCATTCTTTCCGCTATGGCAACCTACCAATTTTTATGGCCAATTAGACTTGAATTTACCCCCTCTCTATCCATATTTGGTCTACATGATGTTCAAAATATTTGGAGAACATATTCTTGTTGCCAGAATGGTATCTGTGGTTTTCACTATAATTGCGGTTGTCTTTACCTTTCTCATTTCCCGAAAATTATCAGGAGATAAACAGGCTTTGTTGGCCGCTTCGTTGGTGGCATTTTCCCCACTTACCATACTTTTAGGTCGAAATGCTCAGCCGGATATGACCTATGTGGCTCTACTTCTTGTTGCCTGTTATTTCTTCTTGAAGTGGCAAGAAACTTACCTGACGAAGTGGTTATGGGTCTGCGGGATATTTTTAGCACTGTCTCTTTTTACTAAGCAATTTACAATAGTAGCAATAGCCATTCTATCGTTTTATTCTTTCTTCTTATTAAAAAAAATAATAATTGGGTTCTGCAAAGATACCTTGTTGCCCCTTTTACTTCCCTCTGTATTAATAATCAGTCCTTTTTTCAAAGAACTGATTCACTCGCAAACCGGAGGAGCACTTCACTATAGTCTCACTCATATTAATGGTCCGCATATACTGTTTTGGGAAGCAATTTATCAATTTTCGCCCACGGTACTTTTGGGTATTATATTTTCACTATTTGCTTGCAAAAATCTAAACAAGAATATGCAACCCATAATACTGTTAGCCTGGGGATACTTGTCTTTTTATCTTATTGTCAATAAACATAGTTATTATGTATTACCTATCCTCCCCTTCGGTGCTATTCTATTATCTGATAATCTATTGAAGATAAAGGTAAGATATGCAAGAGTACTTCTGATATCACTCATACTAATATCTTCTCTATTTTTCGGAATCCTTTCCTTAACAGGAAACAAATTTAGTTATGGAACTAATCTGACCGAGGCAATCGATATATTAAAAGGCAAACATAATGGAAAATGTATCATCGTTCATTCCAGGGATATGTGGTTGTATCATCAAGAACTTTTGCATTACTCTTTGCAAAATGCCAAATTTATCGTCATGGAAGATTCAGCACCCACAAAAGAACAGTCGGATTATATCATGAATCATCCTTCTCTGCCAGCCTACCTTATCGCTTATCTTGGTGATAACCCACTCCCTGATAAAAATGTCTACTTTGATTATCAATGGGGGATAGTAATATTTGGGATAGTAGTCTATCAAGAACCATCTAACTATTTTTTCTGGTTATGGAAAGGAGTTGATATCCAATGGAAACCGGACATTTTGAAATACGGTATTAGAATAATGCCCGTAAAAAAAATAGAAAAACGCCACCTCTGTTTTCTGAAAATCCAGAGGGAAGAATAAATGGTAAATGGTGATCGGTAATCAGGTAATCAGTAACAACCGATTATTGTGTCTTTCTTCCCGATAACCTGATTATTCTATACTACCTCTCGTTTAAATTTCACAATTCTAACCAAAGAGCGGACATCTAAACTGGCACCACCAACTAAGGCACCATCAATATCAGATTCACTCATCAGGTCATCGATATTATCAGGTCGCACACTCCCTCCATATTGGATTCTGACCTTGGCGGCTACCTTCTGGTCGTATATCTCGTTTAAGATATGGCGAATGAACTTATGCATGGCATTTGCATCCTCCGGGGTAGCGGTTCTCCCGGTGCCGATTGCCCAGATAGGCTCATAGGCAATAACCATCCTGACGATATCATCCTTACCTATGTCGGCTAATCCCTTGATTAATTGATTATAAACCACCTCTTCTGCCTTTCCTGCGTCTCTTTGTTCTAAATATTCTCCGACACAAAGGATGGGTCTGAGTCGATAGGTGAAGGCACATTTAAGTTTTTTATTAACTGTTTCATCTGTTTCATTAAATAATGAGCGTCTTTCAGAATGCCCGATAATGACATAGTCACATCCTAAATCAAGCAACATTAGAGGGGATATCTCACCGGTAACCGCTCCTGCCGGCTCAGGATACATATTTTGTGCCCCCACAATGATATTACTTTCCTTTAAAACTTCAGACACCTTATTTAAAGCCGTAAAAGGAGGGCAAACCACTACCTCTACACCGGTATAATTAGCTAATTGCTTTTTTAAGTCATCCACAAAGGCAGAGGCCTTTTTGACAGTCTTATTCATCTTCCAGTTTGCGGCAATAATTGGTTTACGCATTAATCCTTCCTCCAGAATAGGTCATATAAGTTTTATAAGACCTATATGACCTATTCTTTTCCTTTATTTGTCAAACCGCTGACCCCGGGTAATTCTTTTCCTTCAAGGAACTCCAGACATGCCCCGCCGCCGGTAGATACATGTGAGAATTTCTCCTCTAATCCTAATCTATCAATCACTGCAGTCGTCTCACCGCCACCGGCAATCGTCAGGGCATTTTCATTAGCAATTGCCTTAGCTAAGGCATAAGTAGGTGCACTAAATTTCTCAAATTCAAATACACTTACGGCTCCATTCCAGAAGATGGTTTTTGCACCTTTTAAGGCATCGGTAAATCTTGTTACTGTTTCTGGTCCTATGCCAACCCCTATCCAACCATCAGGAATATTGTCAGTAACTATTTGGGTTTTTGCCTCTTGTTCGAAGGCATCTGCGATTAAGTAGTCAATTGGAAGTATTACCTCCACATTGTATTTTTTGGCATCGAGCAGAATCCTGTTGACATCTTCGATTTTATCCCTTTCTAAGAGAGAATTTCCCACATTTTTCCCTTCTGCGGCTAAAAAGGTATAGGCGAGTCCACCTCCAATAATCAACTTATCAATCTTGTCAAGTAAATTGTCTATAATACCGATTTTAGAAGATACCTTTGCCCCACCAAGCACAATACAAATTGGTCGCTCTGGATGAAGGAAAACCTGACTTAAATATTCGAGTTCCTCTTTTAACAAAAATCCGCTTACTGCTTGCGGAAAATATTGAGTAATGGCAGAAATCGAGGCATGGGCACGATGGACGGCACTAAAGGCATCATCCACATACACCTCACCAAGAGAGGCTAATTCCTTAGCAAAATTGGCATCATTTGCCTCTTCTTCCGGGTGAAAGCGTAGATTTTCTAAAAGTATTACCTCACCTGAATTCATGGATTTAACAAGTTTTTGGACATCCTCACCGATACAATCACTGGCAAAACCAACCTTATGTTTAAGTAATTCGCTAAGTCTTATGGCAACTCGTTGCAGACTTAATTTAGATGTCATCTTTCCCTTGGGTCGGCCAAGGTGGGACATCAGAATAATTTTAGCATTATGGGATAAGGCATAGTTTATGGTAGGTAGGTGAACGGTTATCTTGCGGTCATCGGTAATATTCCCTTCACCATCTAAAGGTGCATTAAAATCCACACGAATTAATACCCGTTTTCCGGCTATATCCACATCCTCAATGGTTAATTTATTAAATGCCATATTTTTACCTCCTAAAACTACAAATTAGATATTTTCCCTTATAAGCAAAGTGCCAAATATTGGTATCAATTAATATACTAATCGGCATCCACTACCTCATCTAACATCATTTTTTCAATACTACATTTTACTGCGGGTTTCCTCAAATCTTCAAGTACTCTTCGTAACGAGTCTTTTGATTTATCAGTACTCTTTGCTGGAAAAAGTATAACCTGTTGATTTTCAATTCTCATCTTAATATTTCCTCCCACTCTTACTCCCCAACCCTTTAAAATTTTAGGAGGTAATTTTATCTCTCCATTTGGCATTATTTTAGTCTGAACTGTTTCCATTTTAATTATACTCCCTAATTCTTCTGCAAAATTCATAATCTTTTTGTGAAAACCAATTGTCATCTTTATGTTCTTTATACATTGCTGGATGACAGTTGCCCGTATTTTAAAGGTCTAATAATCCAAAGATTTCAGTATATTTATTATGCAAATCAATTATTTGGAAACGCAAATCAGTATGTTCCTTGAGCAAATTATAGATTTTTATACTTTCGGTATCAGATGTTATATAGGCATCACTCATTTCTACATCGGCTTGTGAGAACAACTAGCATCATTTGGTATAATAGCTCTTGTAGAGAGTTCCAATGAACCTTTGTTGTCAAAAATAATTCTGGCTAATTCCCCAGCTCTTTGGGCATGGGAAAAATTAAAAGGAACAATTTGCAAATCTTTTAAAGGCAATTCATCTATATGTCCCCTGACACAATATTCAGCTATTGAAATAGTAGAACATTTCAATGCAACCCCATGTTGCAGAAAATATTGGTAATACCCGTTTGCATTTTCAAAGAGGAGGTCATCTTCATTTGAGAACCGTATAAAGAAGCTGGTGTCAAGTAAAACACTATGCATTATAACCTCCCCTCATTTCTCTAAGCCATTTATCAGGGTCATTGATGCCCTGCCAGCTCTTTTTGGCTTTTTGTCTTAATTTTTTAAGATATTGTTCGTCATATACAGGGTAGTAATCAATAATTTCCTTAAACTTTAAACTGGACTTGTCTATCTCTCCTGTTTCTATGTTTTGTTTACCAACCGCCCTTATTCCATAATTTTTGTAAAGTGGATTTGATTCATACTTTGCCAAGAATTCTTTTGGTGTCAGGATAAGTATTGTTCCCATATTCTCAGTTACAATATGAAAGTTAGCCTTATCTTTTCCTCCCATATTGGTTATTTTTCCATAAAAATAGAATTCAGCATCAGCCCAAATTGATTCTGTTCTGTAAAAGTGAGTGTTTTTATTGATGGCGACTCTGTTGGTGTTTTCTATTGAAGTAGTAATGTTGAATTCGTAATCATTTTTTTTGCACTATCCTGAAATACCTCAAATGCTCTGGCAGTTTGACATTCCAAGAAATCTATGTTTTGCTTATCGCTTATTTGGGATAATATTGCATTAAAGCCAATAATGACTTGCAAACTTGTTTTTATTAAATGTCTTACCGAACCATCTTCTATCCTGTAGCTTATTGTAGGTCGTTCCCTTTTTTCTCCAGGGAATAGCATACCTTCAACATTCTGAAGTAAAGCAATAATTTCTTTTATATCATAGTTGTCAGGAGTGAGTTCCATTTTGCCTTTTGAACCAACAATTTTAATCTCTATGTACCCTAATTTCCCCATTTTTATCTCCTACTGTCAATATCGGTAATGTCAAAAACTTTTACCTAACACTATATATATTCAATCAAATCCACCACCCGACAGGAATAAGCCCATTCATTATCATACCAGGCTAATACCTTGATTAAGGTATTTTCTAACACCGTGGTATATTCGGGGTCAAAGATAGCGGATTTAGGATTACCGTTGAAATCCTGAGAAACCAATGGTGCTTCGCAATATTCTAAATATTTACTCAATTTTCCTTGTGCTGCAGATTTAACAGCCGCATTTACCGTATCTTTATCCACATCCTTTTCTACCTCAACAACTAAGTCAACCAAAGAAACATTTGGGGTAGGTACCCTGATGGAAATTCCGTGTAGTTTACCTTTTAATTCCGGTATGACCAATCCGATAGCCTTTGCCGCACCGGTAGTCGTGGGAATCATAGATAAAGCCGCCGCCCTTGCCCGACGCAGGTCTTTATGTGGGAGGTCAAGTATTCGCTGGTCATTTGTGTAAGAATGAATGGTCGTCATCAACCCTCGCTTGACTCCAAAATTATCCAGCAGAACCTTTACTACCGGGGCTAAACAATTAGTTGTGCAGGAGGCATTGGAGATGATGTGATGGGTGTTTTTATCGTATTTGCCTTCGTTGACTCCAAGGACAATCGTAATGTCCTCACCTTTTGCCGGGGCACTAATAATAACTTTTTTAGCTCCTGCTTGTAGATGTTTTGCGGCAGAGTCTCTATCGGTAAAATGCCCTGTTGACTCTACGACTACCTCTACCCCCAAATTCTTCCACGGCAACTCTTGCGGGTCTTTAACCTTTAACACCTTTATCTCCTTACCGTTGACTGTAATCCCCTCTGGGGTGGCCGCTACCTCCTTATTGAGTATTCCAAAGTTCGAGTCATATTTCAATAGATGCGCCAATGTTTTCGGGTCAGTAATATCATTTACCGCCACAAAATCTATATTGGGATTATCAATTCCAGCCCTTAAAACCCCTCTCCCAATTCTACCAAAACCATTTATTCCTACTTTTATTGCCATTTTTTAAAACCTCCTAATTGTTTATTAACACCCTCGAAATTACTCATCTGTTTTTGACAAGTTAACCTTCTTTCTTTAATTCACAATTCAAGATGAGATTATTCCTCTTCCTATTGACTTAACCTTGAACTGGCAAGCCGATTCATGCTGACACCAGATTCTGCTGCCTGGATTGTAAGATTTCGATGGATTTCTATCGGTACATGTACCATAAATTTACCGCTATATCGCTTGCAAGCAATTGCTTCAGGTAATATCTCACCGTTCCCTTGCATATCCATCACAACATCTGCAACTACTTTGCGAATGCCCTTTAAGGCTAATTCTGGTGTCTCAGCCAGCCAGCTCAAGCCAGGAAACTCTACACACAAACCGACATATTCATTATCATCTTCAGTCCAAGTTACTCGGTAGGTATAACGATCATTTTCCAGTACCATAATTTACCTCCAACCTTTCAATAGCCTTAAGCACCTGTTTAACCTGATATGCCTTGGCTCTTCCTTTATGATTCTGAATATTCACTCGTGGATCACCTTGCCATGGTGTTTTATATACTCGATGACTGCTTCCTTCTTGACGAGCTTTCCTGAAATAAAAATCACAAACCCTGCACAAATTGCTAAAGCTGATATCTTTGGGATTACTCTTCATCTGGATAATAATATCTTCAATCTTACTCATACTAATATAGTACTCTGTGACATTTTATTTTATGGGTATAAACAAATTTTTATACAGAATCACGAAATATATCCTCACACAAAAACACAAAGTACATAAAGAGGAAAAATAAAAAGAATCTTTGTGTTCTTTGTGTGAGAAAAACCCACAAATTTAAGTGTCATGGAGTAATAGTGCCTCTTCAAGTTTAATTTAAGAAGTTTGGAGTGATTCATAGAACGCTGAATTGGAAATTGGAAATTAGGTTTTTCGCTCTCCTCTCTCCCCCAATTTCTAATTTCCAATTTCCATCTGTAGATAGAAGAAAGATTAATATTTCTACTCTTCCTGCTAACTCATACTTTCAACCTTAAAAAGGCACTACTAATCTTTCTTTTTCTATTTTACACTATAATTTAGATTTATGCAAGATATTTTTTATAAAAAGTTTGACAAAAATACGCTTTTGGGGTATAATACTCATCAAGATGGGGAAAAAGAAGAAAAAACCGCAAAAGCCAAAATCAACATCACCGTCGAGGAAACACATATTGAATTTTATAAAGCCATCGACGGAGGTAATTACGCCAAGGATTTTTACACTCCATGATTACTTGATAGGCATAGGGGTTTTTCTCTTTTCCTTCTTTATCTACCTTCATACCTTAACCCCAACGATAGACTTGCATGATTCTGGGGATATGATAGGGGCATCTTATGTGCTTGGTATTCCCCATCCACCCGGTTATCCTTTGTATTGCCTCCTTGGGAAGATATTTAGCTTTATTCCATTGGGCAACATTGCCTATCGCTACAACCTATTTTCGGCTACAAGTGCCGCTTTAGCCGTGATGATGGTCTATTTTATAAGTTTAAAACTGGGAAGGGGGAAATTGTCGGATTCCAATCTTCAAATCCAAAATCCAAAATCCAAAATCCAAAATTTCATATCCCTCATCCCTGCGATAATAGCCGCTTTAATGCTCTGTTTTGCCCGTGTATTCTGGCAGCAGGCAGTTATTGCCGAGAAATACACCCTGAATGCCTTGTTTGCCACGATACTAATCTTTATTCTCCTGAAATGGCGGGAAGTAATAAGTGAAAAGACAAATCCAAAATCCAAAATCCAAAATCCAAAATTCCTCCTTTATCTTTTTTCTTTCACCCTCGGATTAGCCTTCACCCACCACTTGCAAACTATATTCTTAGTGCCGGCCAGTGCGTTTCTTATCATCATAATCTGGCGCAAGCACCCTAATCTCCTAACTTTTCACGCCATACTTAAGATGGCTTGTTTGTTTTTCCTGCCCATCATTTTATATGCCTACTTGCCTATTCGTGCCTCTGCCCATCCCATAATTAACTGGGGTTGCCCGGATAATTTTGAGAGGTTTATTGACCATATCACAGCGAAGGAATATGGCTATTATTTTGCTACCTCACTTCCAACCTTGCTTAAACGAATACTTGTCGAGCATCCCCTGTTTTTTATCAACCAGTTCACCATCTACCTTATCTGGATTGGGTTTATCGGACTGTTTTTCTTGTACATTCAGCGATGTAAAATTTTTATCTTTCTGGCGTTAATTGTTGTTGTGGATTTTCTGCATTCCTCAAGGTATAGTATTCATAACATCGAGGATTATTATATCCCGTCTTATATTATTTTTAGTCTGTTTATCGGCTATGGGGTAGGCATACTTAATGAGTGGATGGGTAAAAGGATAAAGCCGGGGATTTTAGCTGTTCTTCTACCCTGGCTCTTCCTTCTTGTCCCTGTGATTTCCTGGGCCTGCAATCATTATTACGGGGACCACCGCAAAAATTATTACTCCTATGACTATGGAAGAAATATCCTTTTCCCCTTAGACGAAAAATCCATTCTCTACATCAAAGGTGATACCTTTGCCTTTCCGCTGTGGTATCTTCATTATGTAGAAAATATCCGTCCTGATGTAACCCTGATTGACCAGCATTCATTATATCTTGACTGGTATGCTAACCAGGTTAAGCGTGAATTGAATTTTGAGTTTGTGCCGCAAAACAGGGTTAAAAGGCTAACCGACGAGGCATCTCAAATTATCAAGACACGGTTCGATGCCATTTTCGAGGCTAATCCCAATCGCCCTGTTTTTCTACCTTTTGATGAAAATATAGCCCAGGGCTATACCCTGGTGCCAACAGGCATCTGCCATCGAGTCTTTAAAAAGGATGCGACCTTAAAAGAGCAGTTAGAGGCTATAGATGAGAATTTACAATTTTTGTATCGAGGCATACTTGATAAAAATATTTATAAGGAGGAGCGGGCGGCGAGTAATATTTCTAATTATGCTACATCTTATAATAACCGCGGAGGATTCCTCAAGGATATGGGTAAATACACCCAGGCTATCACAGAATACCAAAAGGCACTACTTGCCGACCCAGAACGATTGATAAGTTATTATAATATCGGTATGGTTTATAACGACCTGGGTCAAACTAAAAACGCTATTTCCCAATTTAATAAAATTATCGAACTTGGACCCAAGGATGCTAAGGGTTACTATGGTCTGGGGTTGGTTTATCAAAGGATAGGGGAGATAGATAAAACAATTTCAGAATACGAAAAAGCCGCTTCTTTAGACCCAAACCAGGATTTTATTCATATAAATCTGGGTAGTGCCTATATTTCTAAAGGCAGGTTAGAGGAGGCAGTTGTATCCTTCCAGAAGGCTATTTCCTTAAAGCCAGGAAATATCGCCGCACTTTATAATCTTGGTATCGCCTATTCGCAGTTAGGGAAAAGGATTGAGGCCATAGATGCCTTTCAAAAGGTGCTTTCAATAGACCCAAATTATCAACCGGCAAGGAATAGTCTATCCGCACTTCAGTAAAAATCCTTGCAGCCGTTTAATCCTTTTATTAAACAATTTGATCTGCGTAAAAAAAGTTGACAATATTTGAAAATCTGTTATAATAAAGGTTATGAAAGGGGTAGAAATATAAGAAGGGAGTGTCTAACAAGATAACAGTATTTTCACCTCCGCTATCGCTACGGTGAAAATGTCATATGTGCGAGCAACCGTTATTTGCCATGCTATCACATTTGATAGAAATTGTGAGGGATTTATGAATATTAAAAATCGTCCAAATCATAAGATATATATTCAAGTACTTCGTCAGATGTCGCCTGAGGCAAGGCTGCTCAAGGCATTTGAGTTGTCTGAATTTGCCAGGCAACTTTTTATTCATGGATTACATAAGAGATTCCCGAACCTTAGTGAGAAAGAATTCAAAAAAATACTTTTGGAGCGTCTGGATAAATGTCACAACAGGAACTATTAAAAAAGGTTATTCAAACACTTAATCAAACTGGAATCCAATATATGATAACAGGTTCTGTTGTCTCAAGTTTACAAGGAGAACCACGGGCTACCCATGATATAGATATGGTCATTGCTATTAAAAGATCAGTAGCGAAAAGATTGGTCGAGTTTTTCCCTTCACCCGATTTTTATTTAGATGAAGATAGTATTCTTGATGCAATTAACAGGCAGAACATGTTTAATCTAATTGATGCAACCGACGGAGATAAAGTTGATTTTTGGATATTAACTGACGAACCTTTTGACCAGTCACGTTTTTCACGCAAGATTAGTGAAAAATTTATGGGTATAGAAATGCAAGTTTCAACTCCAGAGGATACGATTTTAGCCAAATTGAGATGGGCAAAACTTTCTGGTGGAAGTGAAAAACAATTTACCGATGCCCTACGAGTTTATGAGGTACAGTATGGAAAATTAGATATAGATTATTTGAAACATTGGGTAAAAAAATTAGGGGTTGAATCATTATGGAAACGGTTAGAGGACAAAGCGGAAACAGCATAATTGACGCACAGCAGTCAACATCGCCCCCCAATTCCAATTCCGGGACAAGGGAACAATTCCAACAATTCCGCAACAATTCCGGGGCAATTCCGGGCAATTCCAATTCCGGGGACACAATAGAATAGCACTGATTTAAGCAGAAAATGGCGCAAAAATGAGTCTTCGTGGTAAAATCTTAATCACCGAGAAAAGGAAGAACCACCTGAAAATACTAAAGTTAACAATTTTTGCATTTTTTCTAAACCATTGCAAAATCAGGCATTAACGCCTTAAGTCAGTGCCATTCGGGACACAATACCTATTTCCCCGTATTAATTAGTATTGTGTCCCCCGATTTCCTCTCTCTCTGATATTATGATATTGTAAATGTAGTTTTTGAGGCAAACGAGTGTATAAATAATTGTACTGAAAGGAATAGTCAACTATTATATCAAGCCTTAGTAAATTTATAAGTGAACTTCAATGATAGAAAAACCTGATAAAAAAGCGTCGTGTAGTAATTACGGGAAGAGGAATAATTTCACCTATTGGTATTGGTAAAGAAACCTTTTGGAAGAGAATTCTGGAAGGTAGGTCTGGTGCAGGTAGAATAACCTCTTTTGATGTATCATCATATAGTTAAATTTAGGAGACTATAATTGGATATACAAAATATTCATCACGCTAATTTTTATTTCCTTGCCGCTTTCATCAATCTTGGATTAGCTATTTTTGTCTTGGTTCAAAACCCAAGGAGAGTTATAAACCATGTATTTGCAGGGTTAGAAGTTTGTCTGAGCATCTGGGGATTTGAATTTGCAGGAGTCTCTCTTATTACAACTAAAGAAGAAATTAATCCTTTTTTAGTAATTCTATCTTTCGGATTTCCCAAAACTTTTTATTTGGCACTTCCCAAAATAGCTATACCATTTATCTACTCTACCTTTTTTCATTTTGTATTAATTATTACAAATAATAATAAAGGTATTCATCGCTGGGTATCCAGAGCAGGATATATTTTCAGCATTGTTTTAGCAATCCTTGGGCTAATGTATATGAATGTAGAACTTGATAAGGGTCCTTTTTCTGAATACTATTATCCCCAAATAACTGACCCTGCATATATCTTTTTTCATATAGTTTTTTTAATTTTTACAACCTATGGATGTAGAGTGATATTCAGAAAACGCTCTTTAACAAAAAATCAAGCGGAAAAAAGAAGATTACTCCTATTAGGCTCCGGAGTAATTATAGTTATAATAGGAGGGATAGTTAATGCTTTATTAGTATATTTTTCTAACTTCCTTAACCTTCCGCCTTTCTCTTGGATATATCCAGTAAGACATTTAATGGCTGTCTTTTTCTCTTTGATGTTTCCTTTGATGGTCGGTTATGCCATCTTTAAATATAGATTAATGGAAATTGTAGTTAGAAAAGGTAGTATTTATCTTTTATTATCCTTTTTAATTATTTTTGGTGTAATTGGCATTGGAAGATTATTCCCCATTCCTTCAGGATGGGGAATAATCCTTGTTTTTATTTCTGCTATTTTAATAACAATTGCCTTTCAACTACTTGAAAATGAGAAGGTAAAAAGATTCATTGATAGATGGGTATTCTATCGAAGGTATGAGTTAGAGCAAATAATTGAAGCCTTTAAGAGAACAACCCTTTCTGTAAATAATAAACAAACCTTATTTACTATAATTGAAAACACCCTTAAACAGGTAGTGCCTCTGGATAAGCTGGATAAGATTGTTATACTGTTATTAGAAGAGGGGGAAAGGAGGTATAAAGTAAATTGGAGTATTGGGGTAGATACTTTGGTAAAGGAAGAGATATTTGGACTAGATGAGATTATTGTTGAATGGCTTAAAAAAGAGAAGAAGGTGATATTAAAAGAAAGATTAGAAAGATATTCACGCTTTAAAAAATTGTTGATAGGAAAAAAGACATGGGAGAATTTTAAAAAAAATCTTGAAAAGATGGAAATGGAATTATTTGTGCCTATAGTATATGGAGATAAGTTATTGGGAATATTAGGATTAGGGAAGAAGAAGAAGATAGGAAGGCCTTATTATACTGAAGAGGAGTTAGAAATTCTTCTTGAATTATGTAACCATATAGGAGGTATCCTTAATAATTTGCAACTCTATGAATTAAAAATGACAGTATCCTGGTGGGATGAAAAAATAAAGATAATTCAGAAGATAATTACATACTCACACAATGCAAGAGACTTGAATGAATTACTCCATATTTTTTTAACCTGTGTTACTCATGGTGAAGGATTAGGATTTAATAGAGCAATGATTTTTCTTATAGAGGAGGAAAAGTTAATAGGAGAAAAAGGAATTGGACCAATTAATGGGGAAGAATGGGAGGAGACAATTTCAAAGGAAGTCTCTATTGAGGACAGCATTAAAAATTACCCAATAAGAACAAAGATAACAGAGGAACTTAAAAAGATAGAAGTTCCTCTTGAAAACTGTCCATATGTGATAAGAGAGGAATGTATTCCTAAAAAAAATCACTTCATATTAGGAATATAGATGAGAATATAAATATAATTGCAGCAATGAAAGATCTCTTAGGAGAGTTAAGCTCAGATGCCTTTATCATTATCCCTTTAATTATCACAAGTAGGGTAAAAGGAATAATGTTAGCAGATAAAAAGTATAGTTATCAAAACTACTCTATTACTGACCTTGATATGCAAGCATTAGAAATACTCAGTAGTCAAATATCTATTGCTATTCAAAAGTTGGAAAGAAAAAAGATGTTTAAGGTATTCGATAACATAATGAGAAAATCAGCTACTACTTATAATCTTTTTGACCTTTTAGACGATATATCTACTACTCTTAGTGGTTATTTCCAAGCAGTTTGTGTTATATATTTTTATGATAAAAGAAACAATATATTATTTTTAGGGATTATTAAAACACCCTCTACTGGATACATAATAGATTATAATAACTATATGAGCTTCCGCAATAAATAAACAAGACTAACTATTATCTACCATTGGAGTTGCTCAGCCATAAAATTCACCTACAAACTTTCTTTTGAAAGCATCTATTTCCAAAGTTGCTAAAATTATCATAACTATCAATTTTTTCAACAACTTATACTTGACATTCTCCCTCTGTTATGATATAATATTAACATCATTTAAACATCCTTCTACCTTAATTTTGTAGGTGGAAAGATGTTGCTAATACCCACAGAGGGAGGTAAAAAAATGGCTTTAGTTATTCAACAAAGACTCTTTGGTTCTCAAATTCATTCTGAGGAACTTGGACTTCTTTTTAAAGCAGCCACTGAATATA
>JASEHU010000219.1 GCA_030018635.1 bacterium | reverse complement strand
TTCTACATTCAATATTCTACATTCAAGGTGAATTTCCGTTTGCACAGGTCGAAATTTCTCTTGAAAAATTATACCATAAATGTTATAATAATGCAAGGAGAATTAAAAAAATGATGCAGTCAAAGGTATTGGTTGTAGATGATGAACGGGGTATTCGTGAATCATTGGCCATGATTCTGGAAGATGACGGCTATATCGTGGTCAGTGCCAGGGATGGGGAAGAGGCATTGCAAAAGATAAAAGAACTTAAGATAGATTTAGTTATCTTAGATGTCTGGCTGCCTAAAATAAAAGGCACAGAGCTATTGAAGGAGCTATTAGCTATTAAAGAAAATCTGCCGGTAATTATGATTTCCGGGCATGGAGATATAGAAACCGCAGGGGAGTCTCTTAAAAATGGGGCTATTGATTTTATCGAAAAGCCCTTGATAAAGGCAAAAATATTGGTTACGGTTAGAAATGCCTTGAATTTACGAATATTAGAGAAGGAAAATAACCGTCTGCAACAAGAAAATGAAAATTTTCTCCAGATGCTAAATAAGGTCTATGACTTAAAAGGCGATAGCCAGGGGATTGAGGAATTACGCCGGAAGATTTCCAGAGCCGCCGGGACTGATTTTAATGTCTTGATTCAAGGCGGCGAAGAGACACAGGGGGAATTGATTGCCCACATGATTCACCTGCAAAGCAATAAAAGGGGTAAGCCATTTGTTGGGGTAAATTGTGCCGTTATTTCTCCTGATGAGCTCTGCGGTTGTCCTTCGCGCCCAGGCAAATTGGAAGAGGCAAATCAAGGCACGCTATTTTTGAATAATATCGACCAACTTGACCTTCCCGCCCAGGCAATGATATTTAAGACACTTGCGGACAACGAATTCTCTGTGACCGATAATGCTACGAAGATAAACCCGGGCATCAGAGTTATTGCCGCATCTCTGGAGAATTTAGAGGAAAGAGTCAGGACAAAAACCTTTCGCCAGGATTTATATTATCGACTGAAGGAAATTACAATAAAATTATAGGTCTTATAGGACATATAAGACCTATAATTTTTGGGGGGAGGATGTTTGATGGAGCAGGACCTCACTTATCAATTTGGAACGCAGGACTGGGAAGAAGAATTATTAGGGGATGAGGTTATTCCCGGTCAACTTTTAGCCGTTAAGCACCCCCCTTCTGTCGGCCAGCCTGGTTTCACGGTGACAGGGCAGAAGTTAGCCCCAACCAGAGGAGAAGATATCCCTGTCATTCCTGGGAAAAATACCTATACCGCTGAAGATGGGATGCGAATTTATTCGGCGGCCCATGGAAAGATCAGATGGAAAGGACACCGTCTGGATGTAGAACAAGAGCTTGAGATTACAGGGGATGTAGATGAGGATATTGATTTTGACGGCCGGGTAAAAATTGGAGGTAGTGTCGGGGAAAAACTCAAGGTGCAGGCGGCGGGTGATATTAGTATTGCCGGCCTGGTTACCGATGCAGAAATAATCTCAGGAGGCTCTGTAGAAATAGGACAGGAGGTTAAAAAATCCAATATTACCGCCGCCGAAGATATTAAAGCCCCAGCCGTTAAAGAATCGATATTAGAGGCAAAAGGCAATATCCTTTTAGAAGGAGAATTACTTGGCTCTACGGTATCCGGTTATCGGGTCATCTGTTCCGGGCGAAAGGGAATAATCCTCGGCGGAACTGTTTCGGCTAAAAAAGAAATATCGGCCGCCTCTATTGGCAGTGAAAAATCCTCGGTGGCAACCGAAATAAAGGTAGTCCAGGGCGGAAGACTCTCTATCTCAGGCAACCTTTATCCTAAGGTAAAAATGATGCTTGGCCGAAGAAGTATGATTTCTAAGAAACCGGCTAAAAAGATTACCTTTAAAATAGAACTAAGTGGGGTAACTACTATCCCTTACGAACCTCCTCATCTAGAACCCGCCCCGGTAGAGGCTATTATTTCCGATAAAATGTCTCTGAAAAAGGATTTCCCTCACTCCATAATTTTATCCGCCTCCTCTGTCGAAGAAGGCAAAAGGCGTGGGGCAGAATTGTTGAATTTGCCACATACAGAGACATCCTACAAATTAATACCCAAAAGCTCCTCAAGGGGTATTATTCTAAGGGTATTTAAAACCAATGTCATCGGTCCCTGGAGTGAACGATGGGATGAATTATACGGTCCGGCGGTAGATGGCTCATTTTCCTTTGATAATCGGGCTGATGGACTTTATGTCACCATTATCCATCATCGCGGCGAAGGGAAAAAGGTTACACCGCAAGACATCTTAAAAAAATGTGAAGAGAATGAATTTATAAACATTGAAAAAGAAAAGGCAGAAGAGGCCTGCACAAAACGAATAAAAGAACCGATGAAAATAGGCTCCAGACAATATATCAAAGGGACGGTAGAGGTTGCGGTAGATAAGGATGAAAGCACTGCCTCCGTGAGTATCATCCCACCAAAATTAGGGGGGATGATGATGAAATTGGATGATGTGATGGTGGCTTTAAAGGAAAAGGGTGTTGTGCTGACTTTTGTCAGGAAAGAACGAATTATTGAGGCATTGAACAAGGCGGAATTTAATATGCCTATTGATGTTGCCGGGCATATTTTACCGACCCCCGGTAAATCTGCCTATCTTAATTATCAACTTGGCATTAAGGATGGTAGGGAAATCATTGATAGTTATGCCATTCCTGGTCAATTATTAGCCGTAAAGATGCCGGCTGGATATGGAAATCCAGGTACTACTGTCCTGGGGAATAAAATCCCAGCCCAACATGGAGAAGACTTTGAATTTACCTTAGGCAAAAATACCTTTTTATCAAACAATAGTCTGAAACTTTTCGCCTCATCCTTTGGCCGGGTTATCTGGACGGATAAGCAGGCAGATGTGGAACAGGTGTTCGATATTGAGGGTGATATCAATGAAAATATAGAGTTTGATGGGATTGTAAATGTAACCGGTTCATTGGGAAATAAATTTAAAATCAATGCCGCCGGCGATGTCAACCTTGATGGTGGGATTAATGACGGGGAAATAAACTCAGGGGGAAATGTCGATATAAAACAAGATATTATCATCGGCACGATTACTGCCTTAGGTCATATTACGGCTAAATCAGCCAAAAATTCTAACATAGAAACAAAAGGCTGCCTGGTCGTAGAAGAAGGTATAACCAACTGCACCGTCAAGGCAGAGCGAGTTATCGCTAAAGGCAAACGAGGATTTATTGTTGGCGGCACCATCCAGGCACAAAAAGAAATAAATGCTATGTCTATCGGCACAGAAAAGGTGTCGGTGCAAACAACCATAAGTGTGGCCCAGGGAGGAAAAATCAGTAGTTATGGTGCTATCTTCCCTAAAGTAAGTCTAATGCTGGGCAGAAGAAATATGCCGGTTAAACGCACCCTTAAACGACTGACCCTTAACGCAAATTTGTCTGGAATAACTACATCTGATTACGAAGAACCTAAGATAGACCTGACCAAAAGACCACCGGTTATCCAGCAAGAATCAAAAGATTTAAAGGAATCAGAGAAACCTAAATTCCCACCATCGGTCGTTGTTTATGCCTCATCATTAGAAGAAGGGAAAAGAAAAGGTGCCGAACTACTAAGTATGTTTGCGGCCGAGTTAGAGGATGAAATGCTGCCTAATAAAGAACAACCGCTATTGCGTATCTTTCCTAAAGGTGTATTTGGCCCCTGGAAAAAGGAGTGGGAAGAGATGTACGGACCTCCCAGGGATGGCTCTTTTGAATTAGAGAATAAACCCGATGGCTTATATCTTCTTCTCACCCCACACCGCGGGGCAGGTAAAAGAATAAAACCAGAGGATGTCCTGGCTGAAATCTCAAAAAGTGGATTTATGGGGGTGGATTCCTCTAAGGTAATAGAGGCCTGCAACTCAAAGGTAAAAACAACGGTCAAAATAGGTATAATGCAATTTACTAAAGATGTTGGCGGTAAGATTAAAATCGATATATCCGACGATGGACTTAAAGCCTTCTTTACTATTATTCCACCTGAGCACGGGGAATTAATGCTTAAACCGGAGACGGTATCAATGGCATTAAAAGAAAAGGGGGTAATTGTAGGGATAAAGGAAGATGCCATCCTGAACGCCTTTAAAAACAAGGTATATGAAAAGCCTATCTTAGTCGCTGAAGCCGTCATGCCTCAAGAAGGTAAAAAGGCTCAATTTATCTACAAAATTGGTGGTGGCAAATAGTGGTTCATAACATTTGATATTGTGGGTGCTCCAGTAGTCAGAATTCAGGA
>JASEHU010000218.1 GCA_030018635.1 bacterium | reverse complement strand
ATATTTACCGTAACCTTTATTACCTTCCCTGCATTTTGTGCTTTGGCTTGAGATTTTATCTCTTCTACCAGTTCTTGAACTATCCCCACTTCATGCATTATTTTACCTCACTGGAGTTTCGTTAATTTAGTAATCGGATTGAACGGATTTTAATCTTATATTTATCCCGACATCTTTTCCAGGCAACATTTCTTGAATTTCTTCCCACTTCCACAAGGGCAGGGGTCATTTCTACCAAGCTTATGTTTTATGTCAATATCTTCGGCCGGTAGTTCCTTTTTCCCTTTTTGAGGATGATGTGGGTGATGTTTTATTTGAGACGGTTGGTTGCTTCCTGGTATGTGCATAGGTCTGGGCGAAACCAGGGGTGTTTCTCGCTCTACTATGGGTATCTTAAAGATGTATTCCAATGCCTCTTCCTTGACCTTGGCCACTAAGACATCAAACATCCTATAGCTTTCATGCCGATATTCAATCAATGGGTCTTTTTGTCCATAAGCCCGCAGGTTAATTCCTTCACGGAGATAATCCATGTTATGGAGATGGTCCTTCCAATGGTTATCAAGGACATGAATCATAACACTACGCTGGAGTTGATTCATCTGTTCTTTGCCAATCAAATCTTCTCTTTTCTTATAAACCTCTTTAATCCCGGCAATTGCCATCTCCTCCAGGTCATCGAAATTCTGGACATCACTAAAATCAAAGATTATACCAAAGTTTTGATGGAGTCTGTTTTTCAATGCCTCTTTATCCCAATCATCAGGATGGATTTTTTCACCGGCAGAGGTATGAAGAATTTCATCAGTCACCTCTTCAATTATTTCCTGGATATGTTCAGAGATATCCTCCTCGTTTAGTATTCTATCCCTTTCTTGATAGATAATACTTCTTTGTTGATTCATGACATCATCATATTCAAGCAATCTTTTGCGAATATCGAAATTATGTCCTTCTACCTGTTTTTGAGCCCGTTCTATAGCCTTGTTAATCCAGGGATGTTCGATTACCTGGTCATCTTCAAGCCCTAATTTTTCCATAATGACTTGAATTTTTTCAGAGCCGAATATCCGCATCAGGTCATCCTCTAAGGAGAGATAAAATTTGGATGAGCCCGGGTCACCCTGCCTGCCTGCCCGACCACGAAGCTGATTATCGATTCGTCTTGATTCATGCCGCTCTGTCCCCAGAATGTGCAATCCACCTAATTCAACAACTTCATCATGTTCTTTAGAAGTAGGGGGATTGCCTCCCAGGACAATATCCGTTCCTCTGCCAGCCATATTGGTTGCAATGGTTATTGCCCTTTTACGACCTGCCTGGGCAATAATCTGAGCCTCCATCTCATGGTATTTGGCATTTAATACCTGGTGAGGAATAGCCTCTTTTTTTAACAGGGCACTTAATCGCTCTGATTTTTCTACCGAGATTGTCCCGACTAATACCGGTCTTCCCTTCTTATACAATTCTACAATCTCCTCAATAACTGCCTTGAATTTATCTTTCTCACCCTTATAAATAACATCAGGGTATTCATGCCGAATAAGTAATCTATTAGCCGGTATGACTATAACATCCAATTTATAAATCTTATCGAACTCCTCGGCCTCAGTATCGGCTGTCCCGGTCATTCCAGCTAATTTATTATACATTCGGAAATAATTCTGGAAGGTAATAGTCGCCAATGTTTGATTTTCTTCCCTTACCCTTAATCCCTCTTTAGCCTCTAATGCCTGATGAAGCCCTTCCGAATATCTCCGTCCAGGCATAAGTCTACCGGTAAATTCATCGACAATGACCACCTCTCCTTCCTTGCACATATACTCTACATCTCGTTTGAACAAGGTATGCGCCTTTAATGCCTGAACAACATGATGAGCCAGATCCATATTTCTTGGGTCATAGAGATTTTTCACCTTAAGTAATTTTTCCGCCTTGCCTACCCCCTCTTCAGTTAAACTGGCCGTTCGTAGTTTTTCATCAACCTGGTAATCCTTTTCCTTACGAAGATAGGGGATAATTTTATCGACGAGGTAATATTTATCTGTAGATTCCTCGGCGGGACCTGAGATGATAAGTGGTGTTCTTGCCTCGTCAACCAATATCGAGTCCACCTCATCCACTATGGCAAAGTTATGTCCTCGTTGAACCTTCAGGGTTTTATGCACAACCATATTATCACGGAGGTAATCGAAACCGAATTCATTATTTGTGCCGTAGGTAATATCACAGGCATAAGCCTGTTGTCGTTGAGGCGGGGTCAGGTCATGCTGAATTACCCCTACGGAAAGCCCCAGAAATTCATAAATAGGACCCATCCATTCACGGTCTCTGTTAGCTAAATAATCATTGACCGTAACGATATGCACCCCCTTACCTGTCAGGGCATTCAAATAGGTCGGCAGGGTAGCCACCAGGGTTTTTCCTTCCCCTGTTTTCATCTCGGCAATCTTGCCTTCATGTAAGGCTATGCCACCCATCAACTGGACATCGAAATGACGCATATTGAGGGTGCGTTTCCCAACTTCACGCACCACAGCAAAAGCCTCGAATAAAATATCCTCCAATGTCTCACCATCGGCAAATCTCTTTTTAAATTCATCGGTCTTTGCCCGTAATTGAGCATCTGACAGTTTGCTGATTTCCGGCTCTAAGGCATTAATTTCCTCTACTAATGGTGTAAACCGACGCAAATCCCTTTCTCGTTTAGTGCCAAAAACCTTTTTTAATATCGTTCCAATCATTTTTATTTATCCTCCTGTATTAATACAATTATCAATTAATAATTGATAATTGTTAATTATATTTTTAGCAACCATTTCCAAGCAGGTAGTATTTTTATTTTAATGCCTTCTGTTTCTATTTCTTCTTCTTGATCGTATGTCAGCAATATCCCTTCTTGAATATCCAACCATTTACACCCTATTACCAGGCCGGCAATCTCTCTTTTTCTATTTTCCTCGGTTAATTCAAAACAAACTTGATAAGCCCCAAATCTATCCTTTTCTTTAACGACAAAATCACATTCCTTTCCTTCTTCAAAATAAAAAATTTCCTCCCCACTTGTTTTTCTCAACTCTAAAAAAACGATATTTTCCAATACCCGGCCCAAATCCTCAGATTTGACTTTTTTGGAAAGCCCTGTATCTATAAGATAAATTTTAGCAGGATTCCTCAATCTTTTATAAGTTGACTCGGTAAATTTCCTTACCTCAAAAATAAGCATACTTTCTAAAAAGTGTCTATAGTAATTAAATAAGGTATCCTTGGAAAATGAAAACTTACCTTTATAATGGTTATAAAATGCAGTTAGAGAAAATTTAAGAGAAAAGCAAGAAAACAATCTATCGAACAAGGTATCTAAAAGATGGATATTATTAATATTGAATCTTTCGACTAAATCTTTGAAGAACATAGAAAAAATGTATTCTTTAAGTACTTTATTCTTCTCAAATTCACCTTCTAATGATGTAATTTCAGGGAAGCCACCCCATTTCATATAATCCGCAAAATGTCTTTTGGTGATTGTTTTCTGAGGACCATAGATATAATTTTTGTCTAAAATTACATTTTTTGCTAATAAATATTCTCTAAAGGAGAAGGGTGTTATTTCTATACTCCATGCCCTACCTCTTAGTGAAGTATGAATTTCCATAGGCATAATTTTAGAAGAGGAACCTGTAACAAATATATTTATATCTTCCCTTTCTACTACCCTGCGGCAGAATTTTTCCCAATCCTTTATATTTTGGATTTCATCAAATAAAAAGAGTTCTGGTTTATCTATAAATTGCGGGTTTAATTCCCTAAATGCCTCCTTTACTATTTCAAAGTCTGATAATTCAAAATTTATCAACCTTTCATCCTCAAAATCAATATACAAAGATTTATCTTTGTAATTCTTTAATAACTCATAGAGAAGGAATGTCTTGCCACTTCTTCTTACCCCATAAAGCACAATAATCTTCTTCGATTCCTCTGGAAAACGGATATCTTCTCTTTTTATTATTGTCTTAACCTGATTAAGTATAAATTGGTGATTAGATACTATTATTTCCTTGAGTTTTTCTTTACTAATCATCTTTATCCTTCTTTTAAGGACATTATATTCATTTTTTATCCTTTTGTCAAGGATAAATTATACTCCATTGTAACTGCTCAGTGAACGGTGGAAAGATGAAGTTGAGAGGATGAGAAGGTAAGAGGATGAGAAATTGAGTTTTCTCTGTATTCTTCCTCATCTTCTCACCCTCCTAACTTCCCAACCTCTTCTTTTCATGAATGAAGTT
>JASEHU010000217.1 GCA_030018635.1 bacterium | reverse complement strand
GAAAATCGAAAATTCGTTTCTTGGATGAGAACTTTTGGTTAATAGGTGCTATATTAAGGATATTCTCCCCGAACAAGTTCGGGCTTCCGTCTCCCACGGTATTGGAAGTCTCACCTCGTTGAAATTTCTCTATCACTCATTATAACTATATCATCAAATTAAATTTATGTCAACATATTTTTGAGTAATCGGAAATTCCTTATGTTTATCCATCTTCTCGCACCAAAGACTAATCGCTTACACATTCACCTGCATAACTACCTGAATTTCATTACCTAACAATCTTTTACCCACCTCTGCAAATTTTGATGAAGTATCACTAACATAAAATTTATAGACTGGGTTAGAGTTTTGTGGCCGTAGTCCATTATTTTGACTCAATACTTTTTTAATTTCCTCAGCTACCTCAATCGCTGAATCCACCAAAACCACTTCATTGCCCATAACCACTTGAATAACACCTTTTAAGAACGGGTAATGGGTACAACCTAAGATAAGGGTATCGATTTGATTCTCCTTTAATGGGGTTAAATATTCCTTCGCCACTAATTTGGTGACTTCATGCTCCAGCCAGCCTTCTTCTACCAATGGAACAAATAAAGGGCAGGGCTGATTTAATACCTGAATATCCGGGGCTATGGTTTTAATTGCCTGAGGATAGGCATTGCTGGATATTGTGGCTTGAGTGCCAATTACACCTATCCGTTTAGACTTAGTTGATTTTATTGCCTTTAATACCCCAGGTTCAAGGACACCGATAATTGGCAAGTGAAATCTTTCTTTTAATGTAGCTAAGGCTAAAGACGAGGCGGTATTACAGGCAACAACTATCATTTTCACCCGCTGTTTAATCAGGAAATCGGCAATCTCAATAGAAAATCGCCTGACCGTCTCGAGTGACTTTGTTCCATAAGGTGTTCTGGCAATATCCCCAAAATAAATTATATCCTCTGCCGGCAGGGTCTTCATTACCTCTGCGGCAACCGTTAGCCCACCAACACCTGAATCAAATATACCAATCGGTAATTCCTTCATTTTACTCCTCACTTTAGTAAATAGTAAGCATTCAGCCGTCAGTTGTCAGTAGTCAGCAAATGAAAAATAGGACTCAGCGACGAATGAAATAGTAATCTCATTAATAACTCTCCATTTTCCTCTTAAATTTGATAGCTGCAAGACAACCGATTTTTTCTACTTGCAGTTTTAAATGTGTCACCATCAATAACTCTTGTAACTCTTTCTTTATCTTGTCATTACTTTTACTTCCTCTCAAACAAATAAAGTGTCTTGAGATTGTGCGATTATCAGGAATAATCACCTTCTTCATTTATCTTATTGAAATACTGCCAAATCAGAATCGCCGCCAGTACCCATGTTTTACCTGAACCTGTTGCCATTTTTACTGCATATTTTGAAAAAGGCATGGACTCAACTTCTTGCTTTAATGGAAGGTGTTGATAAATTGCTTCTGGTGCTACTCTTTCAAAGAGTTCCAATAATGATTTAGCCTTTAATATTTCACAGCAATAGACAACCGTCTCAATGGCTCTTCTCTGGCAGTCATAAAACCGTTCATCTATATCCTCTTCACGCTGGAACCAGTAATTAAAAAGTTCAAGTGTAGTTTGAGTAACGCCAGGCCAACCCTGGTCAACCCATGCCTGCACTTCTCCTTCCAGTGCTTTTGCTAAATACATTTGAGAAAAAGATTCTTGATTATTTTTCTTTGCCATAATAAATTTATCCAATTAAGAATTTTTTAGTAAAATATTCTTCATAAACTTTCTTTTCTGTAGGTAAATATATCCTGATGGGAATATCTAATTTCGATAAATATTTACACATTAAAGGTCCGACATCTTGCCATTTTAAGTTTCCAAGTCCACAGCCAAGAGCAGGTAAAGCCAAAGATTTTATCCCTTCCTTTTTATAATTATCAACTATCCAATTCAATCCTTTTTCAATTCCTTTTATATCTGCATTTTCTTTCCAGTGCTGTTTTGTAGGGAAAAGAAGAAACCAGGTAACAGTATTACCATTTTTTAATGTAGCTGGCTCATCTGCAAATTGATAATCAAGAGAACCTTCTCGTTTATAAAGATATGGTTTTCCCATTAATAAAGTGCGATTTCGATAAGCATATTGGTATTGAACATAAACATCGGGGAATTGCCATTTTGCACGGGAAGCAAGACCTTTTCCCATAATACCAACACAATTAACACTTATGGTAAGTGTTTGCATCCTCGAAAAGAACATATCTCCATCGGTAATATATAATAACGGAGTTATTTCTATTTCACGCGACGGCTTGAAAAATATATTGGGCTGAGGAACAACAGATATGTCAGTTGACGGTAATAACTCTTTTACTTTATTAGCAATATCATGATGTGCAACATAAATCGTATGAATATATTCCGGTAATATCATTTCTGGGACAAGACACTCCGCCATAATTTTTCTTTTATCTCCGCTTTCTTCAGTCCACCATTCTTTATCAAGAATTTTTGTTAATTTATATAGTGCCTGTTTCCCTTCTTTCTCTGGAAGTATCTCTGTAGCAAAACTGGCCGCATTACCCAAAGAAATAAAAATATCATCACGATTTAATATATCTGACTTAAGAGCAATAACTATAATATCGTTAACTGACTTTTCATAAATTACTCTATATAACATTGGATTTCTGGGTTGGAAATACAGATTAGCAAAATCCCATAGATTTCTTCCACTACTACCAGGTACAAGTTTATTATGACGATTTTCTATTATTTCTTTATCATATATAGGTGTATAACTGATTTTCCTTTCTTCTATTTGCTTATGTGACAAGATGCCATATTTCAATATAGAAGATAAATTGTCTATGTGTGTTATATAATATAAATGCCTAATTTTAGATGCCATTTATGCCTCCTGCTTTTATACTTACTTTATACCTCAAAATGGGATATCTTCATTTTTTTCTATTTTTTCTGGTTCACATTGAAGAGTCGAAATATATTTTTTGATTAAGTAATGAATCAAAACTCCCGATAGATGTACTCCGAGTTCAGCCAATTCCCCTGGGATTTCATTTACTTTTGGACCTTGTCCATGCCCTGCTCCTTTTTCTTCATTTCTCATAATTGCTACACAACGTAATATGTTTTCCTCAAATGCTTTTAGAAAACCACTATTACTCTGTGACATTTTATTTTATGGGTATAAACAAATTTTTATACAGAATCACGAAATATATCCTCACACAAAAACACAAAGCACATAAAGAGGAAAATAAAAAGAATCTTTGTGTTCTTTGTGTGAGAAAAACCCACAAATTTAAGTGTCATGGAGTACTATAATATTCTGGTATCAATTTTGAATCAATCAATGCCCTATATAATTCACCAGGTTTTGCTTTATCTACTTTGAGAATACCCTTAATAACACTTTCAACAGACAAGTTGGAATTCTGAATTGCTCCTGAATAATCACCATTTACAAGGTCTGCCCGAGCTTTTTCAAATTCCTTAAGTGCTCCTTCAAATTTAACCTCTTTAAGAAGTTCCTGGCTTTTGAAAGTTATACCGTCATAATCCCAGTCTATTGCCCAATAGTCAATCAGGACTGCAAAGTTATCTCTGGCAAGTTTCATTAATGCATGATAAGTTTCCTGCTCTTTGGCTGATGTATGGCTAACAGAAATGTCCATCAAAACATATCGTTTAATTGTTATTTCTATTTGAACCTTGCCAAGTTCACAACCGAGCCAGCGGCGATTAAGTTTTTCGGCAACGGCAAGCGTGGTGCCAGAACCAGTAAAAAAGTCGGCGACAAGGTTGCCTTCGTTGGAGGAGGCTTTAATAATGCGTTCAAGAAGAGCAGAGAGTTTTTGAGTGTCAAAATAAAGATTTTCAATTGCTTGAGAATTTATCGGGAGAATATCCAACCAAATATCTCCTATTAGTATTCCATGCATTTCATCAAGATATTGCGGATTTGGGATGACCACCTCTGCGGTTTGAAATTCAATATCCTTTGGATTAGGTGCCCGTCTGGGTTTTGTATCCCACACCAATCTCGCCGAATCCTTATTTCCTATGTATATTATTACCATTACCCATACTTATCTCCTTAGTTAAAAAGTGGTTCTGTCAAAAGTTTTTTCCTGAAATTCTGGTGGTGTCCGAGGATAACTCAAATAAGCGACTATTGGTTCATAACATTTGATATTGTGGGTGCTCCAGTAGTCAGAATTCAGAATTCAGGAGTCAGAATAAAAAAGGCGCTCCTGGAGTGAGGTTTATTCTGA
>JASEHU010000216.1 GCA_030018635.1 bacterium | reverse complement strand
ATTTTACCTAAATTCTTACAAATTGTCAATAAATGTCGATTGCATAGGTCGAATAAGTTCGGGACTCCGTTCCACCCCAACGGTATTTTTAAGTTCCAGGGTGATTTTATTATGCACCTCGTTGACCTCTTCATCCGTCAGGGTTGCCTCAGGTTTGCGATAGGTTACCGAGTAGGCTAAACTCTTGTATCCCGCGGGTATTTTATCCCCCTGATAGACATCGAATAAACTAACCTTTTCGATTAAATCCTTCCCGGCATTCTCAATTATTCCGGTAATCTGAGCCGAGGGGACATCCTCTTTTACTAAAATAGCTATATCTCGCTGAACCGCCGGATATCTCGGTAAAGACTTAAATCTCCTTTCAAGATTGACGCGGCTAACAAGATTATCCCAATCAAGCTCGAATAAATAAGTCTCTTCTAGAATCTTTAGTTCTTCTGCAATCTCAGGGTGTAACTCACCCATAATTCCAAATCTCACCCCTTGGAAAACTAATTTTATTTGTCTGGCTGGATGAAGGGTTGGGTGGTCGCCGGCCAGTAATTCATAATCGGTTAGACCCAATTCCAATAGTAATTTTTCCACAACCCCTTTTAAATCATATAAATTACTTGAAACCGCTTTATCCCGCCAGTGCGGCTGATGGTAATTACCGCAAACAGCCCCGACTAAAACCTTCTTTTCCCTGGGGAGTTTTTCTCCCACATTGGCTGAAAACACCCTGCCCAATTCAAATATTTTTAAATCATAGTTTGCCCTGTTTATATTCCAGGCTATTGTCTTTAAAATATTAGGGATTAACGAAGGACACATCAAATTCTCATCTGTTCTTAATGGATTATCGATAACAACTGTATTACTTTCTGGTATTTTGGTTTGGCGGAGAATGTCGGGGGAACTAAAGACATAGGTAATAACCTCATAGAATCCGCAACTCACCAGAATTTCCTTTGCCCGGTCGGCTAATTCATATTCACGATTAATGGCGACATTAAACGAACCTGAGGGCATGGAGGTAGGAATCTTATCATAACCATAGACCCTGGCTATTTCCTCTATGACATCAATCTCACGGCTGATATCTAAGTGTCTGAACGAGGGGACTTCAATCTTTAGAAATTCATCATCTTCTTTAATTCCAAAACCAAGTGGTCGTAAAATTTCTTTGATGTCCGTCGAGTTTATATCTGTTCCCAATATTTTATTAACCCGTGCGGATGTCAAATCAATAATGGTTTTTTTAAATTTCTTTGGGTAATCATCCCTTATCTCAGAGACAGATTTCCCCTGACATATTTCCATAATAAGTTGAGTTGCCCGATTTTGAGCCTTAATTAAACCATCCGGGTCAACCCCGCGTTCGAATCTATAGGAAGACTCTGTTTGTATCCCTAATTGTCTGGCTGTCTGCCGAACATTTGTCGGATTAAAATAGGCACACTCCAGGAAAATGGTGGTTGTCCCTTTTTTGACACTGGTTTCTTCCCCGCCGATTATCCCGGCTAAGGCAACAGGTCTTTGTGCATCTGCAATGATAAGCATCTCTGGAGAAAGTTCGTAGGTTGTTCCATCTAAGGCCATAAGTTTTTCACCTGAAGTAGCCCGGCAAATAATTATCTTACCGCCAAGCAATGTCTGGTAATCAAAGGCATGGAGCGGATGACCCAGTTCCATGAGGACAAAATTGGTAATATCAACGACATTATTAATCGAGCGGATACCGGCTTTTTTTAGACGGTCACAAAGCCATGATGGAGAGTCAGTCACATGCACCCCATCGATTATCCTGCCGGTATATCGAGGACATAATTTAGGCTCAACTAAAGAGACATTAATCAGCGGGGTCAACTTTTTAGATAAATTAAGGTCTTTGGCTGATGGCATTTTTAGCGGGTTATGGGTTATGGCGGATATTTCCCTGGCCATGCCAATCATACTCAGGCAGTCACCACGATTAACGGTCAATTCTAAATCTATCACCGTATCATCCCCAGATTTCTCTAAATTAGCGGTTTCAAATCCTAAATCAGTTAATTTGGCGGCTAATTCCTGGGGTGAAAAGTCAAAATCTATATATTCCTTTAGCCAATTATACGAAATTAACATTTATTTGTTTCTCCATTCTCTAAGAAAGAGCTGTCCCCCCTGTCAAAAAGAAACGCTCTTCTATAATTGGATGGGCAATAAGCTCCTGCAACACCTTTCTCTGCCTGGGTGATGTATAATAATTTTTATTTTCTATGAGCGTCACCATAAATTTCACTAATCCGTTTCCATTTTTTGCAAGTATAGGGTGTTAACTTTAACCCTGACAATTGGTTAGATATTTCATCTATTTTGAAATATCTCATGGTATCAACAACCCTGCCATATTCAAGAAACCTTTTTAATATCCATAAATATACACTGGAGTTCTTATGTTCTTGAAGGTATTTTCTCAAGTTTTCTTTATCTGTAAATTGCGGATAATCCCAAAAGACCGCCTTAAGATAATTCATTAATCCTGCACTCCTTTTGTCTGAGCTGTGATTCAGACACTCTTTGCATCTTTGCGAGAAATTTCTAAAATTGTTCCAAAAATCGCATATCGTTTTCAAAAAATAATCTAATATTATTGATGCCGTATTTTAACATAGCAATTCTTTCTACCCCTAATCCAAAGGCAAAACCTGTATATTTTGTCGAGTCATAATTAACCATTTTAAATACCTCCGGGTCAACCATCCCGGCACCCAGGATTTCTAACCAACCGCTGTATTTGCATACCCCGCAGCCTTTCCCAGCACAGAGCACACAGGCAATATCAACCTCAGCCGAAGGCTCGGTAAAAGGAAAGAAACTTGGTCTGAATCTAACATTCGTTTCTGACCCAAAAATAAGGTGGATAAAGGTTGAAAGCACACCTTTTAAATCGCTAAAGGTAGTCTGTTCGTCCACCAATAATCCCTCTACCTGGTGAAACATCGGTGAATGGGAAATATCCGCATCCCGACGATAAACCCGTCCGGGAACAATTATTCGTAAAGGAGGTTTTTGCCTTTCCATTACCCGAATCTGGACAGGAGAGGTATGCGTTCTCAAAATTACATCTTTAGACACATAAAAGGTATCATGCATATCCCTGGCTGGATGATGGGAAGGGATATTCAGGGCATCGAAATTATAATAACTCAATTCTATCTCAGGACCTTCTGCTACCTGAAACCCTAATCTAACAAAGATATCGACTATTTCCTTCAATGTTTTAGTCAGGGGATGCAGATTACCCAATTCAGGCAAGATACCGGGCAAGGTAATATCAATTTTCTCCTGGATTACATCTCTGGATTTTAATATCGTTCCCTTTTCCTCAAGCAGTTGAGTAACCTTATCTTTTATTTCATTAATCAATTTACCTGTTTCAGGTCGCTCTTGAGGTGGGAGATTACCCATTTGCTTTAAAAGTTGGGTAAATATTCCCTCTTTTCGTCCTAAATACTTTATGCGTAAGTTTTCTAATATCTCCAACGAGATTGTCTCTTCAATCTCGTTTTGAACCTCATGCATTAAGGAGTTTAATTTCTCCTTCATATTATCCTCCAAAAATTATAAGTCATATAATTTCAAGTAATCCATAAAGCAACTAATATCCCAATCCCCGCACCGACAAAGACCTCTACCGGTGTATGACCTAATAATTCCTTTAGTCTGCGTTCACTTATTGTTCCCTTTTCATAAAGTTCGTCAACCATAATATTTAAAATTTGTGCTTGTTGACCTACTGCCCGACGGACTCCAACGGCATCAGTCATAATAATAATCGAAAAAATCAGGCTGACAATAAAAATAGAGGTATCCCAGCCTTCTACTTTACCTACCGCTGTACATAACGCCATTACTGTAGATGAATGAGAACTTGGCATACCGCCGGAACCTAATAAAAGTTTAAAATTTATTCGTTTATGCTTGCGGGCATAAAAAATAATCTTTAAAACCTGGGCAATTAACCAGGATAAGACAGCGGCTAAAAATATCTTATTCTCTATTATAGTTATAAAAATATTCACCATTTATCGTTCCTCATTAGTAATGCAGGTGTCAGAAAGAGGTTAGAAGAACTTATCTAACTTCTAACTTCTAACCTCTAACTTCTAACCTCTAACTTCTCCTGATACCTATTTCCTGGCAAACACCTCTTCACCTACCGGTTCTATAATGAATCTGGTCATATCCTTAATCAAATCTATATCTTCAACCTTTGAGAGTGGCAACATCTCCCCTTGGGCATTAATCAATAATCTAATAGTAGGTCTGATAATAGCCCGTTCA
>JASEHU010000215.1 GCA_030018635.1 bacterium | reverse complement strand
TCCTCATAATCTCCTTATCTCCTTTTCTTACACGGTGTAAGAGATGTTTTTAGCCGTCGTCCAAAAGTAGCCACACCCTATTGATTTCATTATCATTGCTGAACAAGGAGTATTTGTAATCAATTTAGAAAAGGAATTTCTATTATTCGTTCATCTTTAAAATACCAAGAAATTTACGAAGAAATTTTTAAAGAGTCTGAAAACGATATTGTTTTTAAAAATTTATACGAGGAGGTATGAATTATGTCGGATATAAACCTTTCTCAATCAGAAGCCGATGCTCTTATTGCTATGGATAAAGTGAAGGTAGATAGTCAAATTTGGGATTATCCTGTCTTTGGAGAACAAATTAGCATCCCTTTAGTTTCAAAAAATAAGCGTGAGAATTTTATTCTTGATATTAGCCGGGGAAGGATTGATTTACTGAAAGGAACCTACCAAAATAGAGCTCGCCAAATTATAGTTCTTATACGGCTGGATTTTGGTGGCCAGCCACACAGAAATCCTGATGGAGAAGAAATATCTTCCCCACATTTACATATTTATCGTGAAGGGTATGGCGATAAATGGGCAATGCCGATTCCTGCCAACCAATTTTCGAATATATCGGATCTTTGGCAAACCCTTCAAGAATTTATGGGATACTGCAACATTACGGATATTCCTAATATTAAAAGGGGGTTATGGACATGATTTACGAAATTCAAGACCTGATTGATAAATATTTGCGTTGGTTGAAAGATAAAACAGTGCTAAGACAAATTAAAGATTGGGTTGAAATCACCACTCCTTATCTGGATCGGCATAATGATTATCTTCAGATTTATGCGAAACGTGATAATGGCGGTTTTATTTTAACTGACGATGGGTATACAATCGGAGATTTGCGACAGTCGGGATGTGAACTCGAAAGTAAAAAACGGAAAGAATTATTGACGCAGACATTAAATGGTTTCGGTGTTAAGATTGAAAGGGACTCCTTAATGATTCATGCTTCCCACGAAAATTTCGCTCTAAGAAAACATAATTTGGTGCAGGCGATATTAGCGGTTAATGATCTTTTCTATTTAGCTGTGCCTATGGTAGCCAGCCTTTTCATGGAAGATGTAACTTCATGGTTGAATGTTTATGAAATTCGCTATACGCCACGTGTTAAATTTACGGGAAAGTCTGGTTATGATCATATGTTTGATTTTGTAATTCCTGCTTCAAGGAAATATCCCGAGCGTATTTTACAGGCAATCAATCGGCCTAAACGTGATACAACACAGGCATTTGCTTTTTCATGGATAGATACGAAAGATGTCCGTCCTGCGAATTCACTGGCTTACGCATTTTTAAATGACTCTGATTATATTCCTTTATCGTCAGTTGTAGATGCATTAAAAAATTATGGAGTACACCCAGTTATATGGAGCAAACGGGAAGAAGTTAAAGAGGAATTAATAGCCTAAAATTATTTAGAGAAAAAGAGGAAAAAGATGGGACGGTTTATATAACCTCTTTAATATCAAACACTACCAATGAAAAACTTGCACCAATGGTGCAAGAAATTAGCTGGGCAAAAAATATTATCATCATGGAGAAGGGCAAAGATGATTTAGAGCGAGAATTTACGGCAAAGGGGAATGAAAATACCAATTTACCCTGATGATTGGAGTTTAGGCTTTAGCCTTTTATGAAATTCTAAAGAATTAACTCCAACAAAGCAGAGGATTTTCAGAGGAAATAAGAAAGGGAATAGAACACGGATTTCGCGGATTTGACGGATTGACACGGATAAAAAAATCAGTGAAAATCCGTTAAATCCGTGTCATCGGTGGTCTATTATTAAAGAAAAGGTAGAAGGAGACAAGCTATAGGGATATAATTGCTTGAAAATATAGAGAGTTAGAAGAAATTTAGATAAAAGTTTTTGACATCACCGTGATAGGGAAAAGGAGATAAACCATGAAAGATTTAATCCCACAGGAAGTAACAGAGAAAAAGATTTATTTAATCCGAGGGCAAAAAGTTATGCTGGATAGAGATTTAGCTGAGCTTTATGGAGTTGAAACAAGGGTTTTGAATCAAGCAGTAAGGAGAAATATTGAACGATTTCCTGATGATTTTATAGTTTCATTAACAAGAGAAGAGATAATGAACTTATCACAAATTGTGATAAGTTCAAAAATAAAGCATGCCCCAAATGTATTTGCATTTACAGAGCAAGGAGTGGCTATGCTTTCCAGCGTGATCAAAAGCCAAAGAGCAATACAAGTGAATATCGTCATAATGCGTGCCTTTGTAAAACTCAGAGAAATTCTCTCAACCCATAAAGAACTTGTCTATAAGTTAAATGAACTTGAGAGAAAAACAGAAAAACACGATACACAAATACAAGCAATCTTTGAAGCAATTCGTCAGCTAATGACTCCACCAGAAAAGCCAAAACAGCGTATTGGATTTTATAAGGATTAAAAAATAATGGGCAGGTAATTCTATTTTGAAAGGAGAAAATTATGAAAAAAAAGGAAAAGAAGGTTAATGTCATTCCCTTAGGTGGACTTGGGGAAATAGGCAAAAATATGATGGCCATAGAGTATGGGGAGGACATTATCGTTATCGATGCCGGCATGATGTTTCCTGAAGATGAGATGTTGGGTGTGGACTTTGTTATCCCTGATTTCAGGTACTTAGAGAAAAGGGTTAAGAATATTCGGGGGATAATCATTACCCATGGACATGAGGACCATATTGGGGCATTACCTTATGTTTTGCGAAAAATACCTGTCCCTGTTTATGGAACCCGTCTAACATTAGGATTGATTAAAAATAAACTGGCCGAGCTTGAACCGGCGATTCCAGTGGAATTAAATTGCATCAAAACACGGACAAGCATTCAACTTGGTGTATTTAAGATAGAATTTTTTCGGGTAAGTCATTCTATCCCTGATGGTGTCGGCCTTGGTATCCATACACCACTGGGTTTAATTATCCATACCGGAGATTTTAAGATTGACCAGACACCTATTAATGGAGAGGCGACGGATTTTCATAAGATTGCCGAGATATGTAAGGACGGTGCGTTAGCCTTACTATCTGATAGCACCAATGTAGAAAGAGAGGGATATACCCTTTCTGAAAAAGAGATTGGAGAGAGATTCAAACAAATATTTAGAACTGCTCCAGGCAGGATAATCGTGACGACCTTTGCCTCCAATGTCAATCGTATCCAGCAGGTTATAGATGCCAGTGTTATTTATAACAAAAAGGTTTGTCTAATGGGCATGTCTATGGAAAAGGTGGTTAATATGGCTCATGAACTTGGCTATCTAACTATCTCTTCAAAAACCCTTATCTGTGCCGATGGATTAAAAGATACCCCCCTGAAACGAACGGTTATCATTACTACCGGCAGTCAGGGTGAACCTATGTCTGCCCTGACCAGAATGTCTATGCATACCCATAAGCATATCAAGATTTCCAAAGGTGATACGGTGGTTATCTCGGCTCGGGCTATCCCGGGAAATGAGGTCTCCATCTCCAGGACTATAAATAACCTTTTTAAGTTAGGGGCAGAGGTTGTTTATGAGGATGTCTCTGAGGTTCATGTCTCGGGACATGCCAGTCAGGAAGAGCTTAAGTGGATGTTTAATATGGTTTGCCCCAAATATTTTATACCGATACACGGTGAGTATCGGCACTTAGTTCATCATGGCAAACTTGCCCAGAGGCTTGGTCTGGCGGCAAAAAATATCTTCATCCTGGAAAATGGGATGAAACTTGGGATAACAAGGGAAAAGGCAATGATAGATGAGAGGGTTGAGGCAGGTCAAATCTTGATAGATGGAAAGGGGATAGGAGATATAGGTTCGGTTGTCTTGCGGGATAGACAACATCTGGCCCAGGATGGAATGGTAATTGTTGTGGTTACCATTGACCAGCAGAGTGCCAAACTCATAGCCAGTCCGGAGATTATCTCGCGTGGCTTTGTCTATGTCCGTGAGGCAGATGAATTAATGAATGAAGCCAAAACAAGGGTAAGAAACCTCTTAGAAGAACTGGTTCAGGAAGGAATAAACAACTGGCCGGCCATAAAGTCAGGGATTAAAAATACATTGAGTAAATACCTATTTGATATGACCGAACGCAGACCGATGATATTACCTGTTATTGTGGAAGTATAGGAACTATTCAAGTACCAGGTTTAAGGGGGTAAACATTAGCAAATCATCCCATTTTGCAGAAGTCTTTCTACTACCTGAATGCTTACCTGAAACCGTAATCGTTCCGCACTCAAATGAACCATCCCACTATTGGGTCATTCCATTTGATATTGGGGGTATCTATGATAGAATCCAGGAGTCA
>JASEHU010000214.1 GCA_030018635.1 bacterium | reverse complement strand
AGCAGGGAATTTTCAATAGGTATGACCAATAAACTCCCGCGATTGACATTTGAGCCGCGTTGGTCCCAAAGTGATAAGGCTTGAGATATTTCTGCATCCTGATTAATTCGCGCCTCAATTTGAGTCGGTCCATAAATTAACTTTTCCTTGGGAAAATTATAGACTAATAGATTCCCATAATTCGGTGCATCACATCTAGCCGCCAGCCAGGCTATCATATTATCCTTGCGGGCCGGGGTAAAAGGAATCATTAAAATAAACTCCTCTTTTGACTCTCCGGCTAATTTCATAATCGTATAATATGGTTCCATTGCTTGCGTAGTTTCTCCCACAACCTTTTTGGAAATAGCCCAGAGGTCTTCTTTATTATAAAATACCTGGGGGTCCTGCATGTGATAGGCACTATACATCATAGCCTGAATAGTGAACATATCCACCGGATACCTCAGATGACTTCTTAAATCTTGAGGCATATTCGAGAGCGGCTGGAAAAGTTTGGGAAATATTTTGGCATACATCGCAATAATTGGTTCCTGCTCATCACTGATATAGAATTTCATATCCCCGTTGTAGGCATCAACTACTACCTTAACGGAATTCCTGATGTAATTACTTGCCCTGCCAAGGGTTTTTGGATACATAGGTTCTGAGTATGGATACATATTGGTTACGGTATATCCATCACAAATCCAATATAATTTCCCATCAGATATAACCATATACGGGTCTCGGTCATAATTAATAAAAGGAACTACCTTGTTTATCCGTTCTTTTATTCCCCGATATAACATTATCTTGCTTTTCGTTGTAATTTCGTTTGAGAAAAATATTTTGGGTTCCTGAAATCTTAGAGCAAATAACATCTTTCGAAATAACGAATTGATAGGAATATCACCTTTGCCGGTATAATTAGTATAGGCATTCTTATCTCCAGCCGGGTAGTCAAATTCCTTTGCCTTAGTCTGGACAAAACAATATTCATTAGGTAATTCACCATAATAAATTTCAGGTTGTTTTAATTTCAGGTCTGTTAGCGAGACGGGCGGAATATCTTTAATCATAAATTCCGGTAAGCCTTCTTTAGAAATCCTGTTGACAGGCCCCAAACAAATCCCATAACCATGTGTATAAGTAAGATGTTCATTCATCCATATCTTGCTTGGTAGATGCTCGTAAGATAATTCTCGTGGGGAAAGCATCACCTGACGATACTCACCATTAATTACATATCTATCATTATCCACATCAACAAATTTATAATATGTCCGAATCTCCTGTAATTGTCCATAGGTAGATAGAAGTGGCTCATGGTCCCATAAGCGGATATTTTTTATGGTCATATCATTATTTTTTATGTCCGCCAGGGTCATAGTTTCATTAGCCGAAAATTCCTTTGTCTGGACTTTATCGAGATTATAGGCGGCTTTGGTGTATTTAATATTTGATTTTATATACGGCTCTTCCATCCTTATTTCATTAGGTGCTACCTGAAATCGCTGGATAATTTCAGGATAAATCTTACCACCAACCACCGATATAAGTAACATTAATCCACATAACCCAAGCACTATTTTCCAATTGGTAAAAAATATGTTTATCACAAAGGCGCAGGCGGTAATTAACCCTAACCCAAAAAGGATTTTAAGCACAGGCAAGATGGCATGAATATCCGTCCAACTTGCCCCAAAAACTACCCCCCTTGATGAATAAAGTAATTCATACATACTTAAATTATAACCAACACTTATTAACCCTAAGATTAAACTTGCCAGGAGACAAATATGAATTTTAAGTGCCTCGGCCATTCGTAATCCCCGTGTGGTGAGCCGAATTCCCCCTCCAAAGAGATACACACCTATAGTTAATACGGCACCTACTCCAATGCTAAAACATAACAATTGATAGATATATTTTAAGAACGGTAATTTAAAGACATAAAAGCCAATATCTTTAGAGAAAAGAGGGTCAATTAATCCAAAGGAGGTAGGATTAATGAATTGAAGGAATTCCAGCCATTTCCCGGCCGAGCCGATACCAACAAAAATAGCCATAAAAAAGATAACCCCTAATAGGATTTTGTTTATATGTGGCTCGTATTTCTCTTTATTTGGTATCTCAAATAAATCAGGTTCTATAACTAAGAGTTTTCTTTTTGGAGAAAACAGACCGGCTAAAAATGGATTAATAAAGGTTAACAAAAAGAAAAGGGCGCCGGCAATTACTCCCAGCCAGATTTTAGAGGTCAATATCTTTAGAAATACCGCCTGAAACCCAATTGAATCAAACCAGATCCAATCGGTGTATAGCTTGATTACCTGCCCTCCTAACGAGCTCAAAATAAAAAATAAACCTACTAACCATATAACTATTTTCCTTGCATTCATTTTAATATTTCCTCCTTAATGTTAATGTCAAAGACTTCTGTAAAATAGCGGGACGGTTCATTTTATCGTTTTCCCTGTGATTTCTTTCGGATATAAGCGTTCATGGAACGCTGAAATTGGAAATTGGAAATTAGGCTTACAAGTCTCTCCCCAATTTCTAATTTCCAATTTCAACTCCATCTTTTACCCGCAATCTTTCACACTAAAGTGAACCATCCCATAATAGCTGACCCCAATCTCTCCTTTAAATTTACCATCCAATTTTCATTCTTAAATAAAATCCATCCGGATGAAGCTCATCATGGGTATGGGTGTATTTAGCCGTTAATTCCTTATCCCTTATTTTCATTTTTACCTGTCCATAAGTTTCTCTATCGCCCTCTGGACCATATTTGAACCTTCCTGTCAGGGTAAGCCCTGGTTTGAAATGTAAATTAAGTTTGGTATAGATGTAATCCGTAATTGCTCCATCATCATTAGTATATCTATAAAAAGAGTTTATGTCAAGTTTAAAATGCGGTTTTGTATTTAACGCAAACGAATAAACCTTTTTTCCATCCCCACTTCGAGATATATCCTTATCTTCCCATTCAATTTTAGCCGTAATCTCTGCTCTGGGGCATAGTTTGTAATCCAGCGAAGTCCAATATTTTTCATCGGTGATAAGGGTGGAGGGGTGTTGGTGATAATCGCCAGATAACTTAAATGTCAGGTTGTTTAAATTATACTGCATTTGTGCCGAGCCACCTTTTTCATCCCCTTTTTCTACCTGAGAATGTGGATTAATAAAATTCTGTTCGTATCTTCTCAAGGCAAGCCAATATTTAAAGTTACTGAACTTTTTATAACCTCTGATAAGCAGTCCGTTAGGTGGTTTTAAACCACCCTGGTTTTTACTCTTAGCTATTTCGCCGGCAATCTCTGCCTCTTTAAACCTCTTCAAAAAGTCTATGCCCAAAATCTCAACCTTTTCAGCCTTACCATCTTTAGAGGTAAAATTACTTACATAGGCGGTGGCTCCGATATGGATATCAGCGATACTGTCAAGATTAAAATGTCCTCCCCACAACTCTTCTTTTCCATCAAACTTAGAGAAGACATTATTGGGGAATTCTTCTAAGTCCACCCAGGAATAAAAAAAGGTGGAGGTAAGTTTCTTGATAGAGGTCTCAACTATTAATCCATCCTGAATATCGCTTTTTCTGGTACCATCATCAGACACTATTCCGCGATATGTTTTGCGATGGGCGGTATTATAGACCACCCCTTCCCCAAATCTGGCCTGATGATTACCAAAAATCACCTTCCTTATAAATCTATTAGGGTTATTCAACAGTAAGTATCTTTTCTTGAGCTCAAGATTGTCCTCTCTTTCCCCAAGTCCTCCAAGTTCCATTTCTTTAGTATAAAGGCACAATCTTGTATTAAGGTCTGCCTTCTTATGGTCACCCTTAGTTTCATTCAACCATAAGTTTAGATTTCCTTTCCAGATTGGTTTAACCGTGATGAATACCTTAATCTGGTCAAACAATTCCTGACCAATAATAGGAATTATCTCCTCGATTTTGGTAAGTGGTTTTAAACCACACGGTTTTTTATCATAGATTTGTTGGGCTAAATCAGGGGTAACATTAGGCAGTTCCTCAAGTTGTGCTCTTTTTACCTTGTTTAAATCTAATGGATGAAGGTATAAATAACTCAAGGTATAATAATCATCCCAGCTAATTATTCCCTCAAGAACCAATTCAAATATATCCGCTTCATCCTCAATCCTTACAGATGATGGCAAGGCAATCCCGGCAACGGCAATACTGTTCCAGATTAACATCAATCCTAAAATTAATCTTTTCATCCGATGATAATTCTATTTTATCACTAATTAAGGTTTATGTCAATAAAAAATCTTGCAGATAGGTAATCCATCAGTTATCAGTTGAAAAAGGTTCAAGGCTCAAGGTTAAGGGGTTTG
>JASEHU010000213.1 GCA_030018635.1 bacterium | reverse complement strand
TCCACTTAATCTCCACCAATCTCCACTTATTTTTCCACCGTTCACTGAGCAGTTAAAAAAAAATAGAAAAACTCTTGACAGAATAATAAATATATGATAAACTAATAAGATTATTGAATTCAAGGAGGAAAAGAAATGAAAACTTACATGGCTAAAAAAGAAGATTTACAAAGAAAATGGTATCTCATCGATGGCACAAACCAGGTGTTAGGTCGTATGGCAACTAACATAGCTAAAATTTTACGGGGAAAGAATAAGGTAATCTTTACCCCTTATGTAGATACTGGTGACCATGTGGTTATTATCAATGCCAAAAAGATTACTTTGAAGGGTAAGAAGGAAGAACAAAAAATTTATTACCATCATACTGGTTATCCAGGACATTTAAAAAGCGTTCAATATGATAAATTACTGGCTCGATTTCCAGAAAGGGTAATTAGATTAGCTGTTAAAAGGATGTTACCTAAAGGAGTATTGGGCAGACAAATGCTTAGAAAATTAGAGATATACCCGAATAATACACATCCTCATCAAGCTCAACAGCCAGAAGCATTAGAGATTTAAATTCTAAAATATTATTAAGGAGGTTTCTAAATTGGCTACAACTCAATATTATGGGACTGGTAGAAGAAAAAGGGCAATTGCCTGTGTGCGGCTTGTTCCTGGAGAAGGGAAAATGGTTGTTAATAAACAGGATATAAAAGACTACTTTGGCGGTAGATTTTTAACCTTTGGACCAATCATAAAACAACCGTTGATAGCTACCTCAACGATAGATAAGTATGATGTTTTGGTTAAGGTAGAAGGTGGTGGTGTTACAGGTCAGGCAGGGGCTATCCGACATGGAATAGCCAGGGCTCTTTTAGAAGTAAATGCAGAATTAAGAGCAATACTTAAACGAAACGGATTTCTAACTCGTGACCCAAGAGAGCATGAACGGAAAAAATATGGCCTTTATGGTAGAAGACGAAGATTCCAGTTCTCTAAACGGTAATTGGTAAGGATAATTGTTCAGGTACTATCGCTACAGAGAACACAGAAAAAAATCTAATTCTCTGTGTTCTCAGAATTCAAGGTATTATTGGGATCAAATCTGGCCTGATGGAGGCGGAGAATGGGACGAATAAAAAAAACTATTATTATTGAGGGTCGCCCTACCTGGACACTTTTTGATAGTGGGGCGAGAAATACATACATCATTTCCGATATGGTTGGTTCCCTTCCTGAAAAGACGCTGGCACAAGGCGAGAAGGTTACTTTAGGTGGTAAGATACATCAATTTGACCGGATATGTATAATAACAGCTTTGATAGAAGGAAAACCTGTTTGGACGGATGCCTGCGTAATTGATGAAATTGGGAAAGATGAGGATGAGAGACGAATAGAAGTGCTTTGGGGAGCTCTCGCCATGCAAAGATGGGGAATAGTTCTTATGCCGGAAAAGGAAGACATTGATATGAGCCATTATCCAAAGGAGTTTGTAGAATTTTAACAAAAATTATAAGAGGTATTTTAAAGTCGTATTTATTTTTCCTTCTAATTTCCAATTTCTATTTTCTAATTTCCAAATGTGTTCTAATTGGAGTGATATACATTGAGTAATCAAGAAGGCTATCCTTTTGAGCAAATAGAGGCAAAATGGCAAAAATTCTGGGAAGAAAAAGAGATATTTAACCTTATCTCAGATAAGAACCTTATCTCAGATAAGAACCTTACATTAGATAAGAAAAAGCCGAAGTATTATTGTCTGGAGATGTTTCCCTATCCATCGGGAAAAATCCATATGGGACATGTCCGAAATTATGCTATTGGTGATGTAATTGCTCGATTTAAAAGGATGTCTGGTTATGAGGTTTTGCATCCGATGGGTTGGGATGCCTTTGGTCTGCCAGCCGAAAATGCCGCTTTGGAAAAGAGGATTCATCCGGCAAAATGGACTGGACAAAATATCGAATATATGAAGTCCCAGTTAAAAAAACTGGGACTTTCTTATGATTGGACTCGTGAGATTGCTACCTGCTCCCCTGATTATTATAAATGGAATCAATGGCTATTCCTAAAATTTTATGAAAAGGGTTTAGCCTATAAAAAACAGGCTGAGGTTAATTGGTGTGAAAAATGCCAGACTGTCTTAGCTAATGAACAGGTAGAGGCAGGATTATGCTGGCGGTGTTCGACGGTCGTTAAAAGCAAGAAATTAGACCAATGGTTTTTTAAAATTACTGCCTATGCAGATAGACTTTTGGAAGAGCAAAAACTCCTGAAAAATTGGCCCGAGCGGGTCCTTTCCATGCAAATTAATTGGATTGGTAAAAGTTTTGGAACGGAAATCGATTTCAGGGTAGCCGACACGGATGAAATTATAAAGGTCTTTACTACCCGGGCAGATACTATCTTTGGAGCAAGTTATGTTGTTTTGGCCCCGCAATATCCCCTCGTAGAAAAACTAATCAAAAACACCCAACAAATCGAACAACTCAAACAAGTTGGACAAGATAGTGGTTTAAAACCACAAATTGAAAAGGAAGGTATCTTTACCGGGCAATATGCCATTAATCCGGTTAATAACGAAAAGATACCTATCTGGATAGCGAATTATGTCTTGATGGAATATGGCACAGGGGCAATCATGGCGGTTCCTGCCCACGACCAGCGTGATTTTGAATTTGCCGATAAATATGGACTACCTAAACAATTGGTTATTCAATCTCCTACTGAGGAACTTTCTATCCAAACAATGACCTGTGCCTTTGAAGATGAAGGGCTTTTGGTCAATTCAGGTCAATTTGATAATATACCGAGCAAAAAGGCAATTGAGGCTATTTCATCCTGGATGGAAAAGGAAAAGATTGGTAGAAAAACGGTCAATTACCGATTAAAAGATTGGTTGGTTTCAAGACAACGCTACTGGGGAACACCTATTCCAATTATCTATTGCCCTGATTGTGGGAAGGTTCCGGTTCCCTATTCTGACCTGCCGGTTCGATTACCTGAAAATGTGGATATTCAAAAGGGACAAACCCTGGCGGAGGTGCCTGAATTTATCAATACCACCTGTCCTGAATGTGGACATAAGGCTAAACGGGAAACAGATACGATGGATACATTTGTTGATTCTTCCTGGTATTTTGCCCGCTATATCAGTCCACGACAAGAAAATAATCCTGTGGATATTAATGAGGCAAATTACTGGTTACCTGTTGACCAATACATTGGTGGGATTGAACATGCTATCTTGCATCTACTCTATGCCCGATTTTTTACCAAGGTGATGGCCGATTTAGGGCTATTGTCGTGCAAAGAACCTTTTTCAAACCTGCTTACACAGGGAATGGTTATCAAAGATGGGGCAAAGATGTCTAAATCTAAAGGAAATGTTGTTGACCCGAATAAGATTATTACCAAATATGGTGCTGATACCGTTAGACTATTTATCCTTTTCGCCTCCCCACCTGAAAAAGACCTTGAATGGTCTGACCAGGGAATAGAAGGTTCATGGAGATTCTTGAATCGTGTCTATCGAATTGTCAGTCAATATGCGAAGGAATGCGGGGTTGTAGGTTTGGAATTCGGGATTCGGGGTTTGGAGTTAGTTGATGAGGATAGGAAATTACACGCCTTTACTCACAAAACAATAAAGAAGGTTACCACGGATATAGAAACGGAATTTCATTTCAATACGGCTATTGCCTCGATTATGGAATTAGTCAATGAAATTTACAAGTATCCGTTAAGAGCCAATGATAATTCAAGTATCTTTGTTCTTAAAGAGGCATTAGAGGTAGTAGTGCTTCTATTGTCACCGATGGCTCCTCATCTCTGCGAGGAGTTATGGGAAATTTTAGGGAGGCAAGCCTCAACGAGACAAGCCTCTATTTTTGACCAGCCCTGGCTTAAATATGACCAGGAGGCAATAAAGGAAGAAGAGGCAATAATTATCATTCAGGTTAACGGCAAGGTGCGAGGGAAAATAACCGTTCCGATTGATTTTCAGGATGAGGAAGTAAAAAATCTGGCACTGGCTGAGATTAAGGATAAAATTAAGGATAAACAGGTAAAGAAGATTATCTCAGTACCTAAGAAATTGGTAAATATAGTTGTGAGGGATTTGGAAATTTAAACTTGATTTTATAAATTATGTTTGCCGAAAGTTAATTTTTTCACACCTTCTGAGGGATTACAGGTTGAGGTAATCGGTCAGTGATTAGTGGAAAGATGTGTAAAGAAGAAGGACAAAAGGAGAAAAGAGGGTACGCTTCGGATACATTCAAGGTTAGCTCATAGTTCCAAAAGTTAGAATGTAGGTTTTCCTTTGTTAAATACTCCAATGCCCACTTCGGATGACATCAAGCAATTCT
>JASEHU010000212.1 GCA_030018635.1 bacterium | reverse complement strand
ATCGAAAATCCAAAATTCTTCTCAATCCAAAATCGAAAATCGAAAATCCAAAATTCTTCTCAATCCAAAATCGAAAATCGAAAATCCAAAATTCTTCTCAATCCAAAATCGAAAATCGAAAATCCAAAATTCTTCTCAATCCAAAATCGAAAATCGAAAATCCAAAATTCTTCTCAATCCAAAATCGAAAATCGAAAATCCAAAATTAAGATAATTCTACCTTAATTTCAAGGTGCTTAGACTTAACAGGGTAAAGATGCCGGCAATAATCCAGAATCTGACGATAATCTTAGGCTCACTCCAACCTTCTCTTTCAAAATGATGGTGTATTGGTGCCATTTTAAAGATACGGCGTTGAAACAATTTAACCGACCCAACCTGTAGAATTACAGATAAAGCCTCGATAACAAATAATCCGCCGATGATAAGCAATAACAATTCATTTTTAATCAAAACAGCGGCTGTGCCTAAAATTCCACCTAAAGCCAATGACCCGGTATCACCCATAAATACATTCGCCGGATAGGCATTATACCAGAGAAACCCAACTGAGGCACCAATTAAAGCACCCAGGTAAACAGTTATTTCACCCGCACCACTGACATAAATTATCTTCAGGTAATTAGCGAATTTAAAATGGCCGGCAAAATATGATGCCCCTGCCAGACCAATAGCCGCAAATATCACGGCTCCAATAGCTAAACCATCTAATCCATCAGTGAGATTAACCGCATTTGAGGTACCAACTATTATCAAGACAACAAGTAGAATATAAGTTAAACCTATTTCTACCGGCAAACCTTTGAAAAAGGGGATGGAAAGACAACTACCATATTGCGACTGGATAGGATTGTAGTAGAGATAAATTGCCAGAACAGAGGCAAGTATTACCTGACCACTGAATTTATACTTAGCCACTAAACCCTCATGTTTTTGACGGACTAATTTCAGATAATCATCCACAAATCCTATCAGCCCCAATCCTAAGGTTACACTAATAATTATCCAGGTAAATCGTATATCGAATCTTGACCAGAGAAATGATGAAATAAGTAATGGGATAAGAATAATTATGCCACCCATAGTTGGTGTATCGGCTTTATGGACATGATTATGAAGGTATTCCTTGCGAATGACCTGTTGAATATGTTTTCCTTTTAATATTTTTATTATCCAGGGAGCTATGATTAAGGATATAATTAAGGCTGTTATGGTGGCATAAGCCGCTCTAAAGGTTATATATTGAAAAACTCTGCATGCAGAGAATATAGTTCCCGGTTCATATAGCCATTCGTAAAATATGTGATAAAGCATTTTCCCCTCCTCTTTCGATTTTCGATTTTCGATTTTCGATTTTCGATTTTTTCAATCCAAAATCCAAAATTTCATACCGGATTTTCGATTTTCAATTCGTCCCTACTTTAACCCTTCTACCACTTCCTCTAATCTCATCCTTCTTGAGCCTTTGATTAAAATAATATCCTGCGGGGCTAAAATTTTCTTTAGTTTGGTAATTATCTCCTCATTAGTCTCACATTGATACACCGTCACCCCTTGCTGGCCGGCATCTTTTGCCGCTCTGGCGGACTCCTTCCCTATTGTAAAAAGGATATTAACACCACTTTCTATTGCCTTTTTGACTACGGTTTGATGGAAGGATTTAGTAAAATGTCTTAATTCCAACATATCTCCCATCACAAAAATTTTTCTGCCCCTGGTCTGGATTTGTTTTAATGTCTCCAATGCCGCCTTCATCGAAGTCGGATTGGCATTATAGGCATCATTGATTATCCGGACATCTCCGTAAGAATGTAACCCCATTCTGCCATAAGGTGTTTTAAGTTCCTGATATGCGTCTTTAATCAGTTCCCATTCAACACTGGCGGCACAGGCTATAGCCGTTGCACCTAACACATTATAAACATTATGTAATCCTAAAATAGGCATGGTTACAGAATAAGTCTTATAAGTTCTATAATTCATCTTAAAACTAATTCCATTTATATCCTGGGTTATATCGGATGCCGTAATATCTGCCTGATGGTGAATACCAAAGGTAATTTTCTTGCCCTTGAATTTTATTCTATTTGAATAATAATCATCGCGGTTTAAAATAGCAATTCCGTCCATTGCCTCTAAAAGTTGTGCCTTTTCCTTAGCGATATTTGCCCGGCTGTTAAGATATTCCAGGTGAGATTCCCCAACATTAGTAATCAAGGCAATAGTCGGTTTAGCTATTTGAGCCAGATATTTTATTTCACCCACATGATTCATACCGATTTCAACTACTGCGGCCTGGGTTGTGTTATTTAATTCTAATAGTGTCAAAGGAAGACCAATGGCATTATTAAAGCTACTCTTAGATTTCAAGGTATTAAATTTTTTTGAAAGGAGTGTTCCGGCCATTTCCTTGGTTGTCGTTTTACCATTACTGCCTGTAATGGCTACGATTGGTATCTGGAATTTTTGCCGATAGTCCGCTGCTATTTTACCCAAAGCAATGAGTGTATTTTTTACCTTAATGATAGAAATTGGAAATTGGAAATTGGAAATTGGAAATTGGAAATTGGAAGAGATAATTAAGGCACTTACACCTTTTTTAATCACCTCGTCAATGAAATCATGTCCATCGAATTTATCGCCTTTAAGGGCAATAAACATCTGTCCTTGAGCAATCTGCCTGCTGTCGGTAGAAATTCCACAAATCCATTGAGCCTTATCACCCGCTAATAACTCACCTCCTGTTGAAAGTAATATTTCATCTATTTTTAATGGTTCCATCTAATACCTTTTCTACTATTTCCCGGTCATCAAAGTGGATTTTTTCATCCCCAAATATCTGATAGGTCTCATGCCCTTTGCCTGCAATGAGCACCAAGTCCCCTTCCCTGGCATCCCTCAGTGCCCTGGTAATAGCCTGCTCACGGTCAATTATCACCTCGTATAATTTAGTCTGAATCCCTGCCTCGATTTCTTTAATAATCTCTTCTGGGTCTTCATTCCTTGGGTTATCTGTCGTAATAATGGTGTGTTCGCTGAGCCTCGTTGAGATGTCACCCATCTGGGGTCTTTTTTCGCGATCACGGTTTCCACCACAACCAAATACGGTAATGATTCTTTTGGGATTCAATCTTCTGCCTGACAACAAAACATTCTTTAATCCATCGGGCGTATGGGCATAATCAATGACTACGGTAAAATCCTGTCCTTTGTTAACTAACTCAAATCTACCGCGGATGCCGGGGACAGATTCAATCCCTTCTTTGATAGTCTGGATATCTATTTGCTCAACTATCCCGCAGGCTATAGCCGCTAATCCGTTATAGACATTATGTTGACCCACCAATTTCAGGTTTATTTGAGTCGGTTTTTGCCCTAAATAGTTAAAAAAAAAGAGGTGTTGGAAATTGTTGATTCAATCCCATAGGCATAAATTTGTGCCTTATTCCAGGTTTTAAACCTGTCCCAGGTTTTAAACTTGTCCCAAGTTTTAAACTTGTCTGATAAGCCGTAGGTAATTGTTTTTGCCTGGGTATTAGAAATTACCTCTTCTGAACGGGTATCATCGATATTAATAATTGCCGTTGCCGATTCGGGAAGTGCCTTGAATAATTTTAATTTTGCGGCTAAATAATCATTTTCCGTCAGATGAAAATCTAAATGCTCCGGAGTAATGTTGGTAAAGATAGCGGTATCGAATTCACAACCGAGTGTTCGATGAAGGGCTAAGGCATGAGAAGAAACCTCCATGACTACATGTGTTGAGTTTTTTTTAACTGCCCCGGATAATATCTTTTGTAGTTCTAATGCCTCTGGAGTAGTCTGGTTCGACAGTATTTCAGTGTTCCCTATTTTAGTAGTAATTGTCGATATGCGAGTAGGTTTATATCCGGCGGTATTTAGTATCGATTCAATAAGATATGCCGTTGTTGTTTTACCATTAGTCCCGGTAATACCAATTAATCTAAGTTTTGAGGATGGGTGGTCATAGAAGGTATCTGCAATTATCGGGGTAGCCAGTCTCGTATCAGGAACCTTAATATAAGTAATTATTGGAGTAACAGAAACATCCTTTGAAGTGAGGATAGCCGTTGCCCCTCTTTGAATTGCCTCAGCTATGTAATTATGTCCATCAACCTTAAATCCTTCGATACAAATAAATAAAGACCCGGCACTTACCTTTTTAGAGTCAGTCGTAATGTTGGTTATTTCTAAATCAAGATTGCCAATAGCATGCCTTTGTTTTAGATTGTGGACCAGCCTTTCTAAGTTCATCAATTCCTCCCAGAAATGATAGGGAAAATAGTGATTAGTGATTAGTGATTAGTGATTAGTGATTAGTGATTAGTGATTAGTGA
>JASEHU010000211.1 GCA_030018635.1 bacterium | reverse complement strand
TACATAAGTTCAGTGATTACAGTAGGTTGCCTGTCGTTTAAGAATAGCCACACCCATTTGATTTTAGTAGTAAACGAATTTAACGAATCTATCAAATTTAATTATCCTTTGTTTACTTCGTTTAAGGTGAACCAAAAACTAAAATGAGAATTGCTGCTTAGGCAAAATCTTGCTTGACAAATTTTTATTTGTGTGGTATATTAAAATTATAGAAATTAAGGAAAGAAACAGCAAAAATGTTTATCATAACTTATCAAAGAAAATACACAGGCAGTTCAAAGATAAAATTCCAAAGATAAAATAAGGTAGAGGATTGCCTTATTTTTTTAAGGAGGGAAATTTAAAGATGTGTAAAAAGATTATTGCCTTAAGTTTAGTTATTGGGCTGATGCAAATAGCAGGGTTTAATAGGAATAGTTTTGCAGAGGAGAAGATAGTAAAAGAGGAGATTGCAAAAAATCCCCAGGATTTAAAAACACTAAGGGTAGAAGAGAAGATAAGAGCTATGCAAGAAAAGGGAATAGAAAGTCAAGAAGGAACTGTTTATCACAGCAATTCACGGTGAATACGATACCTCTAATCGAAAATCAAGGAATGGAAAACTTCGCTCTGGCAAAGGGATTCAAGCTCTTCTATTTAAGACTTGATGCGCCAGTTTTTGGGCTAAATATTACGAAGAAAATATTTTAAAATCGCTCCAAACCCTTATAATAGCACGGGTTTTCTGTTCACCGTGAATTGCTGTGTTTATCAAGAGCAAGTTGGGGAAGCTGTTGCTAAAGAAAAAGAGAAAAAACTACAACCATATCAAACCCAAGAGGGTATTAGTGAAATTCCAGTAGAGGAAGCAAAAGAAGTTGGTAGAGATAAACAGGCTTTTTCTGATGAGAAGGTTGAAGAAATTAAATTTAAAGTTGAAGAAGTATCTAAAATACTACCTGTTGAAGAGGTGAAACCATTAGAAAAAATGCCACCTTTAATCTTAGGTGAACAGGAAGAGATAAAATTTAATCCATCTATTACAAAGGTAATTTTAAGAGCAGGTGGAGGTGCTGATTACATAACTACTCATAGCGGAATATCTAAGAAAAAACATTTGAGATTTGAAATATACCAAACAACTTCTGATTATAAAACTCTTGCAGATATAGTTACAAGAGGTACGAAGGTACTTTCTCGAGAAATCCAAACAAATCCTGATAGGATGTTTGAAATTACTTGTCAAAGCACTGAGTATCAACAAGGGAATTATTATATGGTAGTAACAGGTAGTGATGATGCTAAAGATGGATATAAGAGAATACATTTTGTTAGAATATCGCCGCTATCTACTGAAAGGATTGAGCAAAGAGAGATTCATCCGGCAAAGCCAATTATTAAAGAAATTAATAAGTAGGATGGTTTTAAGTGTATAAGAGATTTTCTTTTATAATAATTTGTATATCTTTGTTATTAGGGAGTAAGAGTGTATTTGGTACGACTAATGTTATAAGTGGTAATATGACCTCTACTGTTACAGGAAACCATCAATATATCATTGATATCAAAAATGTAGGAGGTGGAATTGAATATATAGAGCAAAAGACAGGTAACTATCCTGATTACAATCTTAAGCCACTTACTCAAGATATAGAGAATTTTAAAATCACATATAGTAAATCGCCTAATAATACTCAAGATTTAACAGATGCGGATGCAAATACTTATCGTCTTACAACATGGAATAATCCAGGAGTAGAAAAGATTACTACTGCTTGTAGTTTTAATGGGACATTAATTAATCGGTTAGCTCCATTAGATAGTCTTACTGCTTTTCCTGTTCCACAGACAGGGCTTCCTACTCGATATTTAGAGCCTACATCAGAGACTCAATCTAATCATTCAGAGATAATTAATAAGGCAAAGGAATTGACAACCAATGCTAAATATGAATATGAGGCTGTTAAAGCAATTCAAGATTGGATAATTGATAATATTACATGGACTGATGGTGTTCTTCAAGATGCATTATCTGTTCTTCAGAGTAAAAAGGGGAATTGTCAGGGATTCTCACATTTGGCAGTTGCTTTATTAAGGGCAGTGAAAATACCAGCTAAGTTTGTCGCTGGAGGTTCAATAAGTCATCAATATCATGTGCCAGGTCCAAATATAAATTATCTCATAGATTGGGGACAGGGAACTCATGGTTGGATTGAGGTTTATTATCCGGACAAAGGGTGGATACCTTACGAACCACAACTTTTCTATCACTATCAACACACCCATGCGTATAAAATAGGGGCAGGTAGAGCCCGCGAGGATGTTTCAGATGGACAGATGAGTTATTCTTATAATAATCCCCCACCAACTATTTATTATGGTGCAGGAGTAAATTCATCAGTAGTTAATGATAATATTAATTTTAGGTATGTCCAAACCTTACCAACTCCTAATAAAATTGCTGTTGCATCAGAGGCTAAATCTCAACCAGACTTAGAGGCGACTGACATCTGGACTGTTCCCTCCTCTTTAGTTGGTGATCAGAGTTGTGTTATTCACGCCAGGATTACAAATATAGGCAATGCTCCTGTCCCAGCAACTACATTTTACACTAAGTTGTATATTGATGGAAGTCTAAAGGAAACATACCCGACTAATAATGGAATAAGTGTCGGAGGTTATATTCAACCAAAATATGGAGTCAGCTTACCTGCTGGCACGCACACCATAAAGATTGTTACTGATGCTACTTCAGTGATTACAGAAACGAATGAGAATAATAACGAGCGGTCTGAAACATTTACCTGGAGTGCCTTGCCTGATTTAGTAGTTACAAATCTTACAATAAATCCATCAACTCCGGTAGGTGCTCAACCAACCACAATTACCTGGCGGGTGGATAATGATGGTAGTGTTGATATACCTATTACTACAAGATTCTATACAAAACTTATAATTGATGAGACACCAGTAAAGACATGGTGTACAGATGGGCTAAAGACTACTCAATATATTTCTGAAGATTATACAGGAAATTTCAAAATTGGTAATCATACAGTTAAGGTGATTACGGATGAGACGAAGGTTGTTTCCGAGGCAAATGAAGATAATAATAAAAAGGAAGAACCATTCACAGTTATTCGTATCCAATCACCAGCGAATTTATCTGCTACCACTACATTAATTAATACGGTTAAATTAACCTGGAATTGGAATTATGATAATTCTGTATTATACGGATTTTATATTTATCGAGATAAAGAAAGTGGATTTACACCTTCAATTAGCAATTATATTGGTTATGCTTCTAAGGGAGCAAGGGGATATGAAGATACGAGTATCCTTGGTTTAGGTACTTATTATTACAAGGTAACAGCGGTAGATTGGTACTCTTCACCACCAGATGATAAAAGTATTCCCTCAAATGAAGCAAGGGTAATTATCACCCCTTCACAGGACACCACCCAACCGTCAGTACCGACTAATCTAAATGTAACCAATCCAGCAGAAGATAATGGGACACATTTGAATTTAACCTGGACTGCTTCTACGGATAATGTAGGTGTAGCCTATTATCGTGTCTATGAAAGCACCTCACCGAATGTATCAAAGGAGGTCTGGGATGCATTTTATGATAAAATAACAAAGGTAAACCTGCAAGCCAATAAGCTAACCAGAGGGGTAAAGTATTACTATAAGGTTTTAGCTGTAGATACATCAAGGAATGAAAGTGAGTTGTCCAATCGAGCAGAAGGAATACCAAAGGATACAAGGAAGCCTAATCCTCCGACCAATTTATCCGCAGTTGGTAATGATGGATATGTATCATTAATCTGGGATTATTCATCAGATGCCTGGAAATGGAACATATACCGAAAACCTGGGATAAATACAACTGATTATGAAAAGATAGAATGGATGTACTCTAATGCTTACACAGATTATCGAGTAACCAATGGAGTAACATATTATTACAAAGTTCGTGCAGAAAGTTATGAAGGGATAGAGAGTAATGATTCTAATATCGTTCAAGTTATGCCAACAGTAGCAGATTTACCACCTTCTGCACCTACTAAATTGGCTTCATATGCAGATGATAGAGCAATCACTCTTATTTGGGAGAGAAATCAAGACTCGGATTTAGCTGGGTATAATGTCTATCGAAATGGGACAAAACTAACTCCAACTCCTATATTACAGACCATATATGAAAATTCTGGGCTTACAAATGATATAACCTATCATTATGAAGTAAGATCAGTTGATCAGGCAGGAAATGAAAGCCTTCCAGCCTCAATCAATGCCATACCTCACCCTGTAAGTATAAAGATTGTCTCAATAAATGGATATGAGCCAGGGACATATTATACCAACACAAAGGATCCA
>JASEHU010000210.1 GCA_030018635.1 bacterium | reverse complement strand
TCTGACTCCTGGATTCTATCATAGATACCCCCAATATCAAATGGAATGACCCACTCTGAATTATTACCCAAAATTTCACTTACCTGATACCCAGGGTTTCTTCAAAGCCGTACATTAGATTCATATTTTGTACTGCCTGGCCGGATGCCCCTTTGATGAGATTGTCAAGTGAAGACAAGACAATTACCTGCCCTGTCCTTTTATCTTCTTTAAGACTAATGTCACAATAATTAGTTGTAGTAACCCACTTAGTTTCAGGAAATTCCTCTCTAATTCGAACAAATGGGCAGGATGAGTAAAATTCGTTATAGAGAGATAGGAGATTCTTAAGGTCTATTTCTTTTTTTAACTGAAGATAGATAGTGCTGAGAATCCCTCTGTCCATAGGAGCTAAATGAGTGACAAAGGTAATTTTTACCTCTTGCCTACCTAATTTACCTAATTCCTGCTCTATCTCAGGGATATGCCGATGGCTACCTACCGAATAGGCGGCAAAACTTTCATTCCGTTCCGGGAAGTGAGCCTTTAACGATGGTTCTCTACCCACACCGGATACCCCGGATACAGAATTTACAATGATATGATTAGTATCAACCAATCCTTCTTTTAATAAAGGGACAATACCCAGAATTACACTTGTCGGATAACAGCCTGGATTAGCAATCAGACCGGCTTTTTTAATCTCCTCCCTGTAAAGTTCTGGTAGCCCATAAACCGCCTCATTTATAGCTTTGGGACAGCTATGTTGAACATTATACCATTGCTCATAAATCGCCGCATCATGGAGTCTAAAATCTGCCGAAAGGTCAATGACTTTTTTCCCTGATTCTAAAAATTCAGGCACTATCTTCATTGAAACAGTATGGGGTAAGGCTAAAAAGACTAAATCAACAATTTTAGCTATTGATGCCGCTTCTTCAAAATTAATGCACGGCAAATCAATTATGCCTTTAAACTCAGGAAATATCGGTGAAATAGAGGATGTATTACCAGGTAATTTAGCCGATAAACTGACAATTTCAATCCCTGGATGCCTCAGAAGTAGGCGAATTAATTCCTTTCCTGCGTATCCTGTAGCACCAATTATTCCAACTTTAACCTTCATTAAACTTACCTCGCGAATAGGTTTGAATAAATTTTTCAATCGAGCGGTCGTAAGTTTTTTCAACCGCTGGTGGGAAAAGGCAACCTGGCAACTGGTTCATCTTCTTGTGGTATTTAATACATTCACAGCAAATCCCTTTCCTCGAACACGGCTCATAAGTGCAGGGACAATCCTTTTTATTAACCGCAACATTGCATTCCCTCATTTTTATCTATTGCCTCCCTTGTATAATTATAAATTATAAATTATAAATTATGAATTATAAGATTAAGAATTTATTGCCTTCTTTTTCCTTCATTCATAATTCATAATTCATAATTTTTAATTACTCAACCTCCCTTTTGAATATGATGCCCAGGTGGTGGGTGTCTCCCAGACTGTTACCTTTTCAAGTTTAATAGCGGGCAACAATTTTTCTAACCCAAGCAGGCTCGCCTGGTAATAGATATATTCTGCAATCTTTTCTGCCGTAGGATTTGAGTTTGAAAATGGTGCCAGTTCATTCAGATTTTGGTGGTCTAATGGCTCTACTACCTTTTTAGTCAAATCCTCCAATTTGTGAAAGTCAATCACCATCCCTGATTCATCTAATTTATCATGACTGGCAACTACCTCTATCTTCCAATTATGTCCATGAAGTCTTGAGCATTTACTTCCTTGTTTCATTATTCTATGAGCGGCACAAAATTCAGTTTCTATTCTTACTTGATACACTTATCCTCTCCTTTTTATCAAGGCTACTAAAACAAATTACTCTATATTTTACACTTTTTTGATTACTTTGTCAATAATATTTGTAATCGAGCCTGATGTAACCGCTCAGTGAACGGTGGGAAAGTAAGTGGAGATTAGGTGGAGATTAAGTGGAGATTGGTAAAGAAAACAATAAATCTCAACTCTATCTCCACCTAATCTCCACCTAATCTCTCTGATAACTAGGGTATTACATCTTCCCACCGTTAACTGAGCGGTTACAGCCTGATAAATATTTCTATTGACATTAGCCTAAAATTGGATTATAATTGTATATGTCAGATTTTAAGACAATAGGGGTATTCCCTGATTTCCTAACCAAGATAGGAATAATGATGAAAATTCTTGATTTTTATATCTTACGCACCTTTGGAAAGCCATTTATAATAAGTCTTGTTTTCTTTACAGGGTTAATTATCATTAGCAATCTTTTCAGACGAACAGGATTATTGATAGAGCGACAAATACCTCCTTTAATTATGTTCGAATATTTTCTTTATCAAATCCCTAATATCTTGATGTTAATTACCCCGGTAGCAGTATTGTTAGCTTGTTTGTTTTCACTGGGTTCTCTGGCACATGATAACGAAATTATTGCCCTGAGTTCTTCTGGAATAAATTTATATCGGATTGTCCTACCGATAATATTTGCCGCAATCCTTATTAGTTTTTTGGCATTGGGTTGGAATGAATTTGTTATTCCTGAGGCTAACCAGCGACTACAGATGATAAAATCACAAAGGCTATTTGGTGAAGGAAATATTTCACATAAGGCAGAAAATCTTTCCTTCCGAAATGATAAAGGGTGGTTTTTGACTATTCGATTATTTGATAAAGAAACTATGAAAGGAATCGAGATTAAAAACCGTTATCTAAGTGGACATCCTTCTCTACGAATAGATGCCAAAAAGGCAAAATGGATAAATGGTGAATGGCTGCTTGAGGATGGGATTTTACGCCGATTTAATCAGCAAGGGTTACTTATAGAGGAAAAACCATTCAAAAAGAAAAAACTTCAATTGTGGTCTCCTGATGAGATCTGGATGATTAGCCAGGCTGAAAAAAAGAAAGCTGATGATATGAGCATGAAAGACTTGAATGCCTATATCAGGCTACTTGCCAGGAGTGGATGTAAATTCAATGATAAATTAGTTGATTTATATCTAAAGATTTCTTTTCCTTTTGCTAACTTGATTATTGCCTTGATCGGCACAAGTTTAGCCTTGCAAAAGCCAAAGGGAAACATAGCCGCAAGCTTTGGATTGAGTATCCTGATTAGTTTCCTTTACTGGGAGGCAATAGGTGTAGGCAGGGCATTAGGCATAGCCGAAAAATTACCTCCATTGTTTTCTGCATGGATAGCTCACATTATCTTTGGAATAACAGGTGTTTATTTAGCGGTTAAAGCCAGGAAATAGAATTATCAATTAATTGTTAATTGATAATTATAAAAAAGGTGGGGACGGTTCATTCTCATCGTTTTTTCTGTGATTTCTTTTGGAAATTAGAAATTGGAAATTAGAAATTAGGTCTTCGCTTAATTCGTAGACTTGCCCCAATCTCTCCCCCCAATTTCCAATTTCTAATTTCCATTTTTTAACCGCAATCTTTCACACAAAAGTGAACCGTCCCAAAAGGTGGTATTTATGGAATTGAAAGGCAAGAAATTAGTTTTTGTTGGTGCCGGGAATATGGCGGAGGCGTTGGTTAGAGGTATCTTAAAAGTTGATTTGATTGGGAAGGAAAATCTTTTAGTCACGGATGTTAATCCGAAACGGCTTGAGTTTTTTGATAAGGCGTTAGGGGTGAAAGGAATAAGTGATAATAAACAAGCCGTCCTGCTTTCAGATATAATTATTTTGTCGGTTAAGCCGCAGATGATGGCAAATATTTTAGGTGAAATATCTGGTGTGGTTCAACCAGGACAAAAAGTCATTTCTATTGCCGCCGGGATTACCACTGAATTTATTGAATCTAAGTTGGCAAAAGAAATTCCGGTAATCAGGGTGATGCCTAATACCCCTGCTTTGATTGGGCATGGTATGGCAGGTATTTGTGCAGGAAAATATGCTCAAGATGAGGATATGGAATTAGTTGGGGTAATATTTGAAGCAGTAGGTAAAGTGGTTGTGGTCAAAGAGGAGCAAATGGATGCAGTTACGGCATTATCTGGTTGTGGGCCGGCGTATATCTTTACCATTGTTGAGGTCTTAACCGCGGCAGGGATATCCCTTGGATTACCGGAGGAAATATCTTTACCCCTGGCGATTGAGACCGTAGAAGGTGCGGCTAAGATGCTAAAAGAAACTAATGAAGGCCCGTCTATTTTACGGAATAAGGTTACCTCTCCAGGTGGGGCAACCATGGCCGCTTTAAATGTTTTGGAAGAAAAGGGGTTTCGTGAGATATTCATTCAAGCAGTTACGGTCGCGGCTAAAAGGTCAAAAGAATTATCAATTATCAATTAATAACTGAACTTTTGCAAATTTTGTAGAAACCCAGTAAAATAGCATCTT
>JASEHU010000020.1 GCA_030018635.1 bacterium | reverse complement strand
AGCAGAGATTCGAGTCCGTTCCTTCGTTCCGTCGGCGTTGCAATATTTGCCATTATGCGTTGAGTAACGATGGGTAATTGGTCAAAAGGTGCTTCACGGGAATGGAGCTCCACTTTAGAAACCACGAAATTGTGCTTAAGTGCTAAGTCCCGCAGTAAATCAAGAAAATGACTTTTCCCATGTCCCCAATCAGCACTTACAAGCTTTACATCAGAAACACCGTAGTCCTTAATCTCAATCAGCTTGTCATTAAAGTAAGAGAGTAATTGTTCTCGCCCTACAGAATAGAGATCGACCCCCTCTTCAGGAGGTGTGCCCTTACGCAGGGCACTAATTATGCGATATGCTTGGTCTTTTGACACAGTTGATATGTTATTCATAAAGCTCCCTCATTCTTAAGTCTCATATACCCATACGACTCAATTTTTCCATCTGGTAACCGAATCTTATATGATAATCGTGGGTCACGAATTCCACTCAGTTCGATATGAGGAGAACCGATTTCTTGAACTATCTGGGCTTTCCATAACTTTGAAAGATCTGCACTAAATTCATCCTTATAATATGCTATAAGACGACCCCCTTTTTTCCAGTTAGGATTTTTTTGCTGTATATGTCTTTTTTGTGATTGATAGATGTCCTCTAATTGCACCCATCCTACTGGGTTGGGTTTAATCTTGATTATTTCTAAATAAAAATTTAAAAGACGATCTCTAAAGTTTGTTGGATCGAATTCCCTGTCCCAAATTCTATGTTGTTCTCGGTCCATTGCTACACGAATTTTTTCCCAGTCCAAAGTTTTTAAAAAAATAGTACCTATTTTGGCTGTCTGTTTATTTTCATTTAATTCCACTTCAAGAAGATAATCAACAAATAACTTTGGTAGGTTACCTCGAAGAGAAATATTATTGTTTTTACAATATTTTTGAACTTGGTTAAAGAGAGTAGCAAAAGCCTGTTCAGAATGTCTTCTAATATCAACTGAAACTTTTTCCATTGTTTCCATAGCTGTGGGATAAAGAGACTTGAGTTGCTCTTTTGTCTGCCTTGATAATAATTTAATAAGAGTTTCGCTATCAGACCGTTCATATGCCTTCTTCATTTCTGATAAATACTTTTTTATAGAATTCCTTTGTTTGATATCCCTTTCTAATTCCTGTAATAGCCTGTTTAACTCTGACAGGATTAATTTTGAAAGAGAACTTTCATTGTTATCCATAAATTTCATTTTCCTATCCTTTCTTTTCTCTTCTGTTTTTAGGCAATAATTTCGCCTAACGTTCCCAGCATAAAAGAAGTTTTTGCGAAGCAAAAATTTGGGTGAGCTCGCAGGGCGAACCTTTTATGTTGTGTTATACGCTGTTTCGCTATCATTCTATTCTCCAATCATTAAAACTTCAGAAGTTGTGCTATTGCTGAGAACATATTTATAATTATCAAATTTATGAACACGAACACGCTTTTTGAAAAGTTTGAGGTCAGATTCAATTTTTTGAATTGAAGGAATCCCGTCAGACCTATAGGATATTACAAGGATACTATCCCGAAATTTCTCAAAGAGGTCTCTGAACTTCCCTCTAATTTTTAACTTATCATTCCAAGGGTTATCATCTCTATAAAAGCGTTTGTTTATAGTTTTACGGTCTATCATGCTTTCCCACTTCTCATAATTCACTAATCCTTCAAGAAAATGGTAGAAATTCTTATAATCAACGCTAACACCTTTTACTGAAGTATAGGGTGGGTCAATATACACTAAGTCAAAATTGCCTTCTATTTCAAACACATCTAAATTATACGCCTTGTTTTCTTTGCCATTATTATAGACCAAATAACTAATTTCACGAATGAAATCCATAAAATGCTCTTCAAATTGTCTATCCCAGGTCGCTTTATTCCCAAAAGTCCTTTTTACATCAGCAAAGCGAATGTAAAGATTTTTACGGTGAAAAAGATTGAAAGGTCTCTTTACTAGACAAGCTTGGAAGAGGGCATAATATGCTAATGCTTTCTTGTAAATATTTCCCATCCTCTGAATATTCTGAACCACTATATCAAGCCATTGGTTTTCTTCATCAGTGTAGTAAATATTCTTGAAGATTTCTGCTATAAATGAATGGTAGTCATACTTTGGGTCTTGCGTAAGAAGTCTTTCGATTTCAATCTCACTCAATCTATAGATGTTGTTTTCGATTAATGCTACTCCTATATAATAATTCGATTTAAGATAGTCATTGTAAAAAACTTGTTTACCCTGTTGTTTCAAATAATACCCTACCACTCCTGTGCCACCAAAAGCATCAAGAGCACTTGCAAAACTTAAATCCTTTATGTTTTCCCAGATCCAATCTACGAGTTTTGCCTTAGAGCCTTGATAGCGAGTTGTAGGTATCCTTACCTCCTGAAATTGATCTATGAAGGGCAAGGTTGCTTGTTTTATCATGTTATATTTTCGTGCCATTTATCACCTTCGCCTCTCTTTTCCTCGTCTCCTCCAGTAAGTTTCAAACTCATCTTTGTTCTTGAACACCCCTTCCCCCCTTCTTAATTTATCTATATCTTTAATGGAACCGATAGCAAAGGTTGTTCCTGTTCCAGTAGACTTTGAAGCAATTTTCCACTTCTGCTGAACGACGACTTCAACATCCGAAATCATTTGTAAACTATCTACATCTGGATTCCAAGTGTAGATAAAGCCTGTAATCCAATGTTCATCAAACTCTCCATATGGGAATTTACAACCCGGCATTTGCTTTTCTGGATGTAAAAAATACCCTGCAAAACTACCAACAGTAAATCCGCTTATTCTATTTTCGCTTATTCTTCTAGTGGTTTTTATGTCAATAGCGATTTTCCTATTACCGAGCTTGCCTCCGATAAGGGTAATTTCTGGATATTCTCTCGGCCCTCCTTGGACTATTTCGCACTTGTATTTTTCTTTCATGAACTTCTTAACCTTATGTTTTGTTATCTCCTGAAAGATTCCGGTTATAACTTGCGGTATCGGAGGGATGGGATATATATTACCATCTTTGTCAGTCATGCCTTTTATCTTCCATCTAAAGTCAGAAAACAACTGTTCTAAATCGCTCTTCAAGTTAATCTTCATATTTTCATTTCCTCCTCATTAGGCGAAATTGCGTATAACTCATTTATATACAACATAAATGTCGTATATCTATCCAATTTGGTGTTATATCTTACATTATTGTCGTTTATACATCCAGAGGAATATCTTTTTATCTTCACTTTTTACCTTCTGGGGTGGTAATATAGGGTTCAACAGATATTTTCCGTGCAAGCTCAAAAATCCTCTGCACACAGGGAGAAAGATTCTTTGTTTCACTCTTCCAAATTTCCTTAACTAGAATTTTCCCAATTTTATCTAACTTTATTATTTATCACCTCTTTTAATATTATACTAAAAAAGTATATTTATTATAATTAAGTCATACACTCATGAAGCATAACAGAATCCAGTAGTTTTATGACAAAAGCACCCTGAAAGAATGGGAGCGCCTGGAATGGCACCGAATATTCAAGGGGAAAGCTTCGAAATTCCATTACATTTCCTCCTTTGTAGTTTGATGTATTTCTGCTTGGAGCCTTTCTTGTAAGGGTTTAAGTAGTTTATCCAGCAACCCCGGCGGTAAATCCTTTATTTTCTCCGTAACTTTACTGCCTCTTATTTCCTCTTGAAGCTTCTTCCTCTCCCTATTTAACCCATGTATTTCCCAAACAACATCCAATTCCTCGCCCTCAAGATCCTCCACATCTAAGCCGATACTCTTGGCCTCATCAATGTTGATGCAGAAGCCGTGATCAGCATACCCTTTATTAAGTATTTTCGCGATGGCTTTTGCGTCTCCCTTTTTCTTACCTCCTTTGAACATTCTTGTTTCTAAAAGTTTAACCAAATACTGCTCTCCAATTTCATGATACTTTATGAACCCTCCCAGGGTAAGAGGGAACTGAAGCCGTTCCATCAATCCTTGAGCAAATTTATCATTACCTTTTTCAAACTCCTGCCGGATCATATTAAGCGTCGCCTCAATATGAAGTGGAGAAAATCTTTCGATGCGTCCTTCTAATAGATTGAATTGCGTTATCTGAGGGTCTAAGGGACCTAATTCAGCAATTGGCGACATAAATATCTTGTCTCCAGAGCAAACCAGCAAAGTAGCTGCACTTTTTGCCCAGCGTGGAACTATGAAATTTAGCTCAATAGTTCCATATTTTCGGAACAACATCGCCAGATTATAAGCTGCGTCAATATCACCACCACCAGAATCAACGATGATATTCAGACGGCCATTACATTCCTGGTATTTGGTCCGTAAATCCTGAAATATATCATCCACCACCGTAGTGGTGATATCCACTCCAAGAAAGGGGAAACACAGATAATCTTTTTTAATTTCTTGATAGCGTTTCAACTTTTGTTCAATAGTTTCTTCCAATTCAATGATTCGTTTCTCTAACTGGGACATCTCCAAAGGCTTTTTAGGCTTTTTAATCTTTGGCATTCTCTTTTTTCCCTCCTAACAGCGTTTTTGCTTGAACATTTCTCTTAACTTGTTTTATACGACATAAATGCTGTATATCTTTCCAATTTAGCGTTATATCTGACATTAGTGTCGTGTTCAAATCCATGACTATCATTTCTCTTCATTTTTTACTCCCTGGAACAAATTAGTCTTATTATACATTTACTCCCTTTAACCTCTTCCCTGCCCGACTCTACACTATAAATATTAAAACATAAAACAAGAAGAAAGATTAGTATGTTACATAAGGTCTTTATAAGTTAACTTTCGATCCTAAAACCACTATTTCATATAATGATATAGACTATACGAAGTCAGCATAAACCGATTTGAGCGAACAAAGTGAGCCATATAGCCAATGCTCCCGAAGGTAGCTGTAGAGTCACTAAAGAAACTTATATTCCGATAAGATTTGAGCATCTTAGTTCCCCCATTCATTACATACCAACTCTGCCTGTTCTAATACTGATTGAGTTGCCTTTTCTTGTTTGTCAGGAGGATAATTATATTTCTTTAGTGTTCGCTTGATTAACACACGAAGATTAGCCCTTGCACCCTCTTTTATAGACCAATCAATTGTGAGATTTTTTTGAACAGTGTCAACAAGCATCTTATGGAATGAGTGGTTATTTGCAACAAGAGAAGGAGTTTCACTTCTTGAGAGCCTGCAAACGACTTCTTCCAATGCTTCTTGAGGAATATAAGGATTTAATGAAAAAAGAGCACTTCTGAATCTTTCCTTTAATATAACCTCATTGTAACTATTATGCTCGGCTCTAAGCTCACCAGGAGCAATTTCTGGACCAAAAAGGATTTCATAGCCAAGACTTTCAAACTATTCAAGCGCAATTTCTTCAACTTTTGATTCAGTCATTATCTGAGGCATTGTTAATCTCTCCTTTTAATTTCATATCATCAAGATAAGTTATAAATTTATCAAAATCACAATTAAAACATTTTGACATTTTTATTAGTTTTCTTAGGACAGCTTTTACATATGCACCGGAGAGGAAAACAAAATCTTTATCTCCTATTAAGGTTCCTGTATGTACGACTTTACTTCTTAGGTCATAAATACGTTTTAATTCCTTAGCTGCCTTTTTTCTTTCTTCAAATTTGTCATACAATAAAATTGCACCTCTTTCTGAAACTGCTTTTTTCAGCTCAGTAATTTCGTCTTTCCTTTTTAATGCTGATTCTAACACCATTACAAAATTAAGTAGCTTGGCAGATGGATATTCCTCCTCCAAGCCTAACCCGAACCAATATAAGCAATCTTTCACAACCTTTGATATGGTATTTTTTGATATGGTATTTGTTTTTCTCAATTCGCTAATTCCTGCGTTTATTAGCTGTTTGTACAATTGATTATTTAAATAAGCTCTATTAAGTAGTGCGTCTCCTATCAGAGAAGCACTTGCATCAGGTACTTTATCTGTTTCGTTATAGGCAACTAATCCTCGTACCCTTGGCGATAAGTATCCTTTTAATGCAGGTTTAAAACTTGGAGCATATAATTTCAAGAGATTGAAAGAAATCATAAAATTATGAGTCGCTAATTGTACTGCTTTATCATAATCTCCTGCCTGCACTTTCGTAGAAATTGTCGGTTTGTCCACTAATTTTTCACTTAATAACTTAAAACCTTTGCCTTTATTAAGTAAATCTTCTTGTTTCATCATTTTTATTATTGAATCTATGATTTCATATTCTTGATCATCTAATATTCTAATGTTTTCAACTTCAGAAATAACCAAAAAAGTTTTTACTGTATTATTAAGAAAAAAATTTGTTAAATTTTCAGTATCTATAATCATGTTTGGTTCGTTATCAAGTATTTTATGATATAACTCAACAAATTTACTCTGCACAAATTCTTCAGAATAATTATTAGATATATCTTTTTGGCTAAGCATAAATTGTATCGGAGAATAAAACAAATCCCATTCTACTTGAGTTAATACTTTTACAACTGTGTTAGTTCTTGTATTAACGCTACAAAACAATCCCTCCATAATGTTATTAGAATTGTTATTTGCCTTGAGTGCTGGTAAGTATTGCTCAATCATTGATTTTAAATTTTTTATTATTTCTGCTTCTTTCATTCTTTCACCTCCAAAGGAACTCTAATTTTTCCTGACATCAGCTTTGGTAGAAGAGAATCACGGATTTTTGAGAATTTTATCAAAAATAGGAATTAAGAGCTTTTTGAAATTATTCATCACATCATTATTGGGAAATAAAATCAAAGTATTGTCCACATTATTTTTATTGATATGCTGTTGTACGCCTCCCGTAGCCCACGAATAAATATCATCTTTCATTTTTTCAATCCAATAATAAATAAATTCACAAGGTATTTTTTTATTTTCAACAATACCCAAAACTGATTGATTACCTGAGGTTTCTATTCCAGTAATGCTTATTCTTAAAAAAAGTTAATAGGGTTAAAGCTACATTATTCATTTAACAATATATTTTGTATCTCTTTGATCTCCTTTTTGAATAGTACATCCCTTTCACCCCTTCCTTGCCCGCTTCTTCCATTTAAATCGAAAGTAAAAAAACTAAAGCTCCTCAGCAAATAATACTTCCTCTCCGAGCATGTCAATGATTTTAACTGCAACTTTAGTTTTATCCTTTGGTACTTCTATTTCATATTTTCCTGAAACTAAGTCGTTTTTCCTTTCAGGAACATCTGAAAAGATGATGTGAAAGGTGCTGTCATTATAGTTTGTGTCAATTAACACGCAATCAATCATAGACCTAAAGTCGGGTATTTTTACTTTGAAGAGTTTATTATCAATGTTAAGCCGTTCAATTATTGTTGGTGATATGAAATCTTGTATTTCAATAATTGCTTTAGTATCTCTTCTTTCAATTTTCACTTTTGCTTCTGCTGGTTTATGGATTAAGAAACTACCATATTTTTTGTCTGTTTTAAGTTCAATAACCTTTATTTTATTCACAGGATGTTTTTTATTCCATTCATCAATCCATGAGTCAACCGCTAATTCTTTACCGAGACAAACGATGGTAATATCCCTATCCTCGTCAGGCCTTTTCTTTAACTCGTCTTGAAGAAGTTGTAAATCCAGAAGTGTTAAAGGATGGTTGAAATCAATGATCTTTACAAGATTCTTCCCCAAATATCCGTCAAAGAATCTATCGGTTCTCGTCCTCTGAATTCCAATATGCTGGACTGCAAGTTCAATTGCTTCGGTTTTTAAAAGTTGCAAATCATAGTCATTGACTTTATAAATACTAAATGTTGGATATTTTGTTTCTTTATTCTTTATCTGCTCACTTATTATTTTTTGTAATTCTCTACTGGTTAGATGGATTGCTCCCTTGTTTATATCACAACCAATCCATCGCCTGCCGAGTTTCTGCGCTACTCTTGCAGTAGTTCCTGAACCAATGAAGCAGTCGAGGATTATGTCGTCCTCGCTTGAAGATGTTTTGATAATGCGTTCAAGAAGGGCTTCAGGTTTTTGGGTTTCGAAGAATAACCTCTCTGTGGCAACGGAACCTATAGGTTTTATATCTGTCCATAAGTCACTTAGTCTATGTCCTTCAACTTCATCCAAATATCTTTTAATTTGTGGCATTCCTGTATTAGAAAAAACTATTAATCCCTTTTTGAGTCCTTCATCTATTTTTTCTTGTGACCATATCCAATGTTTTCCAGGCGGTGGCTTTAAAATCTTATTGCCAAATTTTCTCGGTTCCCCTTGTCCTTTTTGTGTGAAATCGTGCAATCTATATCTCCTGCCGGTATCAGGCTCAACAAATCGATACATCTTTTTTAAGTATTCCTCTTTATGCGCAAGTCTAATCTCTTTAAACTTTGGTTCGTTACTTTTACTGTACCAAAGTATCACATCATGAATATTACCAAAACCTAAAGTTTGTGCTTTAGGAGTAGATAACTTCTGCCAAACGATCTCATTTCTGAAACCATCAGAACCAAAAACTTCATCCATCAGCAACTTCACATAATGTCCCACATGCCAGTCCAGATGCACATAAATAGAGCCCATCTCAGCCAACAACTCCTTCAATAACATCAACCTTTCATACATAAATTGAAGATATGTATCGTTATTCCAGATATCAAAATACATTGTCTGCTGTAAGATAGATGCTTCATCTTCTTCTATTCTTCCTAAATTCTTTAATCCTCTCAGTTCCACTTTTCTCACATAATCAGCGCCGCTTTTAAACGGTGGGTCAATGTAGATAAGGTCAATCTTTCTTCTAAATCCAAGTTCAAGTAGTGTTGCTAAAACCTCTTTATTATCTCCGTGGAAAAGTAAATTATGCCAATTGTCCTTTAACTCATTGTATGAGATTGCTTTGCCTTCAGCTCGCAATGACCGCTGGGAAAGAGGGTCGAATACTTCAACAAGTTGAGTTGGGAAGCCTTTAACATAATCAAGCGGTTTTTTACCCACCCAGTGTAGCATCGGGCGACCTGTGGCAGTGGTGACTTTGATTTTATTTTCTGGCATTTTTCAATTCTCCATGTTATTAAATAAAGTTGGTTCTATCATCTTTGAAAGATCTAAAGTTTCTGGTTTGAATTTTTGAAGTTGCTTCAATAATTCTTCATATGCTTCTTTGTCTTTTAGGTTAAAAATCCATCCTTTTTGAGGTTCATAATTTATAGATTCTTTCAATGGTTCATTTATAGCGTTTCTTACTTGATTCAAAAAATCTTTTACTAATTTTCTTACATGTTTTGTTGCTTCATTATCTTCCCAGATTTCATAATATCCAAAGGTTGCAGAATTCAAAAGTTCTTCAGCTTCGAATGTTATAGAAGTAGAAATGGTTGCCCCACCGATTTTACTTATGACATAACTCAATATCCTCTCAAAAAGGACTCTCCTACCGAATTCTTGTTCTTCCCTGGTTTGCTGTATATTTGGATCATAAGGGATAAAATATAAGGGACGGGGGTCTGTATCTTCTTCGAGGTTTATAACTTCGACTGGTGAATCTTTTGCCAAGTTTAAAAATATTTTCACTTTTTCTGGATATTCTAAAATTACCGATGTTTGTGATGGTTTTATTCCAAAACATCCATAATTTCCGGATTCAAGATTTGTTTTTTCTTTTATTTCTTTTTCAAGGACCTCAAGGGTTCTCTCGATTAACTCAGTATTATTTGAGCCAGTAAAATAACAGAGTAACCCTTCATTCTCTCCTCTTTTACCAACTCCTAAAACTTCAGAGATAATTGGCACTGCAACCAATAAAGTTCTTGCCTGTTCAGCGGTCGAAGACTTTGGACCAAAAGAAGAAGATTTGCATTCTAAAATACAAAGTTTCTTTTTTCCTTGTGCCTCAACTATCAAATCCGGCCTTACAACGTCCTGACAATTTATATTTTCTGTAGCCACAAGCCTTCTTACATCAGGAGGCAAAGCAAGTAGAGGCCCTATAGAATAAATATTTAACCCTGATTCATAAAATAGAGGATAAATATAAAAAAATTGTGATGGCTGAGATTGAGCAAGCCATATTGCCAGATTTAATTGAAACAACGGGTCTTTGCATAATTCATTAATATCCGGGTTCATATTTTACTCCTTTTGAGGATTCATCAACCATAGCTTTATATTCAGTTTCTCCGATATATGCTTTTGCTGCCGGGTCAACATATCGCTGAATATTGCAAATAAGACGATGAATTGTATTACCACAAGTCCCTTTAGGAACGATGGCAATTAAATGTTTATCTGTTAATTCAAGAAAAATCGGCTTCCATAAATGTTTATCTACTCCATAAACATGAACCTTCTTGGGACCTAAAATTATCGGATTACCCCATAGCTTAAAGCGAGGTTCGTTTATACGTCCAAAAATTGAATTTATCCAATGGTCAAAAGTTTCTTTAGTTAGAGTTTCACCAAATTTTATTGTTACAGGAGAACCGATTAATTTCTGGAACTGACCCGGTATTGTCACAGTTTCTTTATATATTGAATACCAAACCTTTTCTTCAGTCATCTTCGTCAATTGATCATATATGCGTTGAACATACAAAATATGGGACCTATGGTCTCTGAAATTACCGCTTCTATTGGTGACTTTTCCGTTATCATAAAAATCATGCCCACCTTTCCCGACAGGCGATGGAAATCTCAATCGACTTATGGCATAAAGAGGTGAGTATAAATCTTGGAGCTTGCTTAACTTCTCCTGGACAATGGAAATTTTATCTACTAATTTGAATTTAGATGCTCTTCTTTCAATAACTTCTACAACATCTCCTTCATCAAAGGATGAAGATATTTCTTCATCTTCATCATTCTCATCTTCATAAATTTCTGAGTCAATCTGGTATATACTGTCATGAACAAACAATATACTAACATATCTGTGCGGTTTGCTTATTTGAGCCACTCTTTGCCATAATACATTGAAGGTTAGACCGCTTAGCCATACATGGTCTAATTCTGATGAATTAAGTACAAGGTTTTTTACCCATCTATTAGCTTTACCACTATGGTGAAGTGTGTAAAAAACAAAATATCTTGGCGTTAAAACCTCAAGAAATCCCATGTATTCCTTATTTTCTTTCATATCCAACACCCGATATAGTTTTTCATCAATTTTCTGTGTCTCTATCCTCATATCAGATAAAAGCTCTGTTACCTCTCTTTGTTTCCCAGTCTCACCTATATGTTCAAGCATATAACTTTTAACTAATGGACGTTTGGTTTTCCGTTCATCTAATTCTTCCATACGTTCAGCAGAATATCCATCCAGATAACGAATCATCTTTTCACGCGAACTAATAGATTTCATCTCTTTTGAAATATCAATATCAGGCATTTTTACCTCCATACTCATAGATTGCCTCTCTAACTTTACTAATATTCTCAAATCCTATTTCATCTTTGTCGGTTATTAAAATTTCATATTTAAGTTTATCAGGATTTAATCCCTCTATTTCTTTAAGTGCTTTTTCTTTGGCTTTATCTATAAAGATTTCTGCTTTAATTTCAACTATGTTCATTTTGCCATTTTTCCTTTTTATCAAAAAGTCGGGTGTGTAGTTATGCCATCTATCATCTTTTCCTTTGTATTCAAAGATAAAATCAGTTTTGTTAGGGTCACTTATTGCTCCAGTATAGTAAATATCTTCAACATCTGCGGGATTTTCGTTTAACATCACTAATAATTGTTCAAAAAAATCTTTTTCTGGGTTTGAATCAAAGTTATATGGTGAGTAGTGAAAACCAAATTCTAACTGATAACATCCCCTGTATTGCTCTTTAAAACCTTCATATTTTAACAGGAGCTTTTCTTTATCTTTGTGATAAATTATTTCAGTTGTATAAATTGCTTTTCCATTTCTTTCTTCTTTGTTAAAATTATTAAGCTTAATCAAAGCAAGTGCTATTTCAATTTCCTCTTGTGTTATCTCGTAATTTTTTAGTTTTTCCTCCAATTGCTTTCTGATCTTAAAGGCATGACTTTCTAAGATTTCTCCATCTGGATAAAGGCTCTTTATCTTTTCATAAGCTCTCATAAGAGGCAGTCTGTACAAAGATGAAAGCTCAACAGCAAAGGAATACGCATCAACAAAATCTTCTATTATAATAAATTTTTCCTCTTTTTGAGTTATCAGGACACCTTTTCTATCAGGAATGTCTTTCAAATCATAAATAGTTATTTTAGATTCTTCAGTTGAGATTTCTGGTTTGTGAATTTCTATATTCTCAAAATCTACTTTTTTATCAAGAGGAATGAGTTTAAATATCTTCTTTTTAAGTAATAGCGGTGGAATTTCCGTCTTTCTTAAGATTAATCTCTCTTTTCTAAGATCTGGTGATGCTAAATTGAGTTCCTGAAGAGTCTCACCATAAGTTTCTTTTAATTGAGAATCTAATATTTTCACATTGTGTTGCGATAAGTAAATTTTTGCTTTATGTATATTTCTTGGTGTTTGTCTTAAGCACCTTGAGGCAGCCTGAAGACAAAAGTTATTACTTGCCTTAAGTTCCCTCGCTAAAGCAGTTGCATATAAAGAGAGACAATTCCAGCCTTCAGTTCCTTTATTCACAAGAAGAAAGACTCTATAAGGTAAATATCGGTCATTTATTCTATTATCAAATAAATCTTTTATTTCATCTTTTGATTCATTATGTACTTCTAATACTATGGATGGGTCTTCTCCAATTTCTATTAGGGCTGTCTCTACTACTGGTTTGGCATCTTGAAGGTTAGCTATATTAGGAAAGTATAGAGCGAGTTTTGAGGGAGTACCATCGTATATTTTTACATCTTTATAGTTTCTAAAGAAGTCAGCGATGATATCCCTAATGAATTGTTCATCTTCCACTTCTGGGTAGGCAACAATATTTCCTCTAACCTCCTTTAGTATCCCATCTTTTATACCCTGCGATAAACCATACCAGTAAATTACATCTTTTAGAATTTGTCTTTCAAAATAAGGGGTTCCAGTGGTATTAATCACTATTAATAAATTAGTGTTTTCTGCCAGATAATCAACAGTTTGGCGCACTCTTTTTAATTCTTCTCCAAGTTTCATTCCATAGGTATGATGAGCTTCATCGGAGAAAATTGCGAGATTAGGAAGCGAAGCAATTGTCTGTAGTCTTCTATTGGCTACTTCTTGTTTTATCATATCTTCCTGGGATGTGTTTGCATATAAATCCTTGATTAGGGTTTTAGTAATAGTTTGTTTTTGAATCCTTATTTTTTCAGTGTTGGTGACTACTATATTAAAGCTACTTTCTTTAATTATGGGAATATCTTTTTCCCCATCTCTTGTATAGGTGAATTTAACTGAGGTGATAAATTCTTTATACAATCGTAGAGGTAGGATCTTCTCAAAGGGTATATCGGAAAGCTCCTTTAAAGCACCTAATATAGTTTTACCTGGTGCGAAGACCAAAGCATTTTTAACGAAGCTTTGCCCTGAACTTGATTCGGGGTCTTCTGGATATTCAAGAGCCATTGCAAATTCAGTAGCAATAATGGTCCCGATTAAAATGGTTTTGCCCGCCCCCATGGCTAAGGCTAATATATAGCTTGGGTAATTTAATAAAAGAGTTTCTCTAAGGGCATCTAATCTATATTTCTTTACAAAGTTATCGTTAATTTTTATTTTTTCAAATATAGAATCAACCCCACCACCGTTTAAAAGAATTTCAGTTAAATCATCTTGAGTAAGATTTATTCCCAAAGATTTTAAAAGATCTCTGGGCTGAAAAAGCTTTTTATATAAATCATAAATATGAGGAGTTCTTTCTACAAGTCTTAGATACCAGTACGTTTCCAGGGCTTCAAATTGTGCCTTTCTTAGAAAACGCAAATTCCCTGATTCCGGATCAAGGTTGAATTCTAAAATTTCAGAAATAGTGGTGTAATCGGATTGATAATTATTCTCTCTCCATTCAAGCACTTTTGATTTTAGTATGCTATATAAGGTCATAATTTATTAACTTAAGCATATAGCTTATCCCAATTCTTTTCCACAGAATCTGCATACTTTTGCCTTCGCTTTAATAATCTCAGCACAATAAGGACACTCTTTTGAATCTTCTTCTGGCTTCTGTTCACTCCTAAATGCTATAGCTAACTTTTCTGCTTGTTTTGCAATCTGCGTTTGTTTATATATATCTTGATATTCAGCAAGCGTATCTTTTAGAAGTTTAGGAGAACTGACGAATTTATTAGTTGTAGCTCCCATTT
>JASEHU010000209.1 GCA_030018635.1 bacterium | reverse complement strand
ACATGCAATTTTAAGCAAAAACTCTATTTTTTCATATGTTCACCGTGAATTGCTGTGATAGAATACAAAAGATTGACAAAATGGGTAATTTTGTGATACAATGGAATGGATTCAATAAACCAGCCGGTATTGCCTGTGACAGTAATGGCAATATCTATGTAGTAGATAGAAATAATCAGCAAGTAAAGGTATTTGGATTGCCAGAGTAAGAATGTCTCTGGATAAGAAAAAATTATGATGAATACATAAAAACACAGATAGGAATATTAAGAAAATTACAGAAAAGAAGGGAGATAAAAAAGGATGGTAACTACTAAATTAATGGAATTTCAACAAACTCTGGATAATTTAGACACCATTCGACTGGGGGGAAGGGTTAGACAGGTTATTGGGCTGACCATAGAATCTGAAGGACCACCCGCACAACTGGGAGAGATTTGTAAAATACGGCTTTCAAACACAAAATCTATTTCCGCAGAGGTCGTTGGATTTAAAGACCGTAATGTTTTATTAATGCCCCTGGGTGAAATGGATGGTATTGCCGCTAACTGTGAAGTCCTGGCCACAGGTAAATCACTATTGGTTCCTGTAAGTGAACGATTAAAAGGGAGGGTGTTAGATGGCTTAGGCAGACCCATAGATGGTAAACCACCGTGCAGGTATAATGATTTCTATCCAATTTTAAATTCCCCACCAGACCCACTGCGTCGTCCCAGAATTAAAAATCCATTACCATTAGGGATAAAAACAATCGATGCCCTTCTGACTGTAGGTAAAGGTCAAAGATTTGGTATATTTTCCGGAAGTGGTGTCGGTAAAAGTACATTAATGGGTATGATTGCTCGATTTACTAAAGCAGAGGTCAATGTTATTGCCTTAATAGGTGAACGAGGTCGGGAGGTGCGTGATTTTATAGAAAGGGATTTACAGGATGAAGGATTAGCCAGGTCAGTGGTAGTTGTCGCTACCTCAAATGAACCACCTTTGATAAGATTAAGAGGGGCATTTGTGGCTACGGCTATTGCTGAATATTTTCGCGATAAAGGTTATAATGTTATGTTTATGATGGATTCGATTACCCGGTTTGCCCGCGCTCAACGCGAGGTGGGCTTATCCATCGGTGAACCACCGACTACGCGTGGGTTCACGCCATCTGTATTTGCTATTTTACCTAAATTGCTCGAACGCAGTGGCACATCAGAGAAAGGCACTATCACCGGGCTTTATACCATACTGGTTGATGCCGATGATATGAATGAACCTATTGCCGATAATGTCCGGGCTATTCTGGATGGTCATGTGGTTTTATCCAGAGATTTAGCCGCCAGAAATCATTATCCGGCAATCGATGTCTTGCAAAGTATCAGCCGGGTAATGCTCGATATTGTTTCCCCTGAACATGATAATGCCGCCAGACGATTAAAAGAAATAGTTGCTACCATAAAAGATGCACAGGATTTATTGGATATTGGCGCCTATGTCAAAGGCAGTAATCCAAAAATTGATTATGCCCTGACAATGATTGATGAGGTAACGGAATTTTTAAAACAGGGAATATTTGAAAAGGTGGATTACCAGAGCGCTGTTTCTCAATTAATGAAATTATTTGTCGGTAAGGAAGGCACGCAAGGGTAATATACCTTAAAGGCTAACAAATTGTGATAATTATGGAGTTGAAATTAGAAATTGGAAATTAGAAATTAGGTCTCTTCTCTTTTTTTAATTTTTAATTTCTAATTTCTAATTTAATGAACCGTCCCGATAATCATAATTTATGAGGCAATGGAGTATAACATGCCAGGATTTAATTTTAAATTAGAACGGGTTTTACAGGTTAAAAAATATAAGGAGGATGAATTAAAAACACAATTAGCCAATTTAAAACGAGAATACCTTCAGGAAGAGGCAATATTATGGACATTAGAGGAGAATTTGCAGGAACAATTCATGCTCCTCATCGAAAAGCAAAAAACCCTGACAAATGTAATAGCACAAATCCAATGGAGTTATAATTATATAATTAAATTATATCAGGATATTGAAACTCAGAAAAAGAAATTGGAGGGGTTATCTGAGAAGATAAAAGAACTAACCCAAAAATTGATTGGTGCCTCTCAGGAAAAACAAGTTCTGGAAAATCTTAAACAAAGAAAATTTATACAGTTTAAACGGGAAATAGAAAAACAAGAACAAGAGTTTTTAGATGAGGTTGGGATAACAAGATATAAGTCCTATAAGTCTTGTAAGTCCTATATTATTTGAAGGGGGTTTGAAAAATGTTAGAAAGTGTAGCAAATGTTTTAAGTAGAATTCAACAGATACAAGAAAGATTTGGGGAGATGGGTGGAATCGCCTCTCAAGGGGATGAGCCTTCTTTTGAAGATACCCTGAATAAGGCTATGTTACAAGAAAGAAAAAATAGCCCTTCCGAGTTTACAGGGCTAATTGATACTTATAGTCAGAAATATGGTCTGAACCCTAATTTAGTCACTTCTATTATAAAGGCAGAATCAAATTTTAATCCTGATGCAGTCTCTAAAAAAGGTGCGGCGGGATTGATGCAATTAATGCCTGGGACGGCGAAGGAATTAGGGGTAACGAATATTTTCAACCCGGAGGAAAATATTGAAGGTGGAACCAAATATTTTAGAACGCTATTGGATAATTTCAATCAAAATCTACCGTTAGCCTTAGCCGCTTATAATGCCGGACCTGAAACGGTTAAAAAAACAAACGGTATTCCACCAATTGCTGAAACTAAAAATTATGTGGAAAAGGTATTGAAATTCTATGAAGAGGCTAACTATACCTTAAAAGCTAACAAATTGTGATAATGGAGTTGAAATTAGAAATTAGAAATTGGAAATTAGGTATCTTCTCTTTCCCCAATTTCTAATTTCCAATTTCCAACTATCCCGACCTGTCTGCGTGCTATGCACAGGCAAGTAATCATAATTTATGAGGCAGTGGAGTATAATTATGTTGAAAATAATGAAAAACCAAGCAGGAAAAGGAAATTTACCATTAGTTTTTATACTCCTTTGTGTATTAATAGGATTACTCATAGGCAGTGTCTATCTTTTTGATGTGTTAGGAATATTCGATAAGGAGAAGATGTTGACTAAAATTCCTGGAATAGGGGGATTTTTTGCACCACCCAAAATTACTTATGAAGATGTAAAAATAGAAGAGTTACGAAAGTTAAAGCAATCAGTTGAACTTAAATTGGCTGAGTTAGAAGATAAGGACAAAAAATTAACTGCTAAAGACAAAAAGATAGAAAATCGCGATAAAGAACTCCTTTTATTAGAAGAAGAATTAGAGCGCAAAAAACAGGCATTAGAAAAAAGAGAAACTATATTCGAAGACCAGGAAGCAAAATGGCAAAAATTGGTTCAATATTATGAAGGTATGAAACCAGATGCCGCCGCGGCTATTCTTTCACAAATGGATGACCAGATAGTTATTGAAATATTTAACCGGATGAAAAAAACGCAGGTAGCTATTACCTTGATGAAGATGGACCCAAAACGCGCCAGTGAAATATCACGAAAAATGAGTAGGTAAATTAGGTAAAGGTAAAGGTAAAGGTAGAGTATCATTTCTCTTTACCTTTACCTTTACCTTTACCTCTACCTCTACCTTTACCTTAGTTGCCAAATAAAAAGGAGAATAAGTTGAAGGTGTTATTCTCGGAAACAGGATTACAATTTAATAAATTCCTAAATCCACAGATACAAGGTGAACTTGTTGAAAATGCTCTAATCCAACAGGCTCACCTGAAAAAGGGTTCTTTTGGCTCACATCTTATCCATCAGGCTTGCCTGGCGGGTACTATTAAAGAAAATCTGATACCTGGTGAATCTGCAACTAATCAAGCCTCTTTAGAAAAGACTCAAAATAATTTCTTTTTTAGATTTCCAGAGGGCAATAACCAGACAAACCTGCTTCCAACTCCTATAAACCAAATAGCAGAGATGCCATTTTCAACTAATCAAACCTCTAAAATTCATATTACCTCTATTGAACAACTTCCCCAAAAAGTGATAGAGAAATTCATAGGGTTAAAGAAAGATGTCCCGCAACTTATAGTTACGGAAATAATAGACCATCCTAACTCACTGTTTGGAAATCCAAAACCGATATTTTCTACGCCGGATGTTAATTTAAAAACAATCGAGAAAAATCCGGCAATAAAAGAGATGGAAGAAAGTATTAAAGTGAAGGGGCAACCTGTCGGAGTAAAAGGCAATCCTGATGTTGAGATTGATGTGCCAAAGGGTTCACCTGTGGGAATGAAAGGCAATCCTGATGTTGAGGTTAGCGAGCCGAAAGGGCAACCTGTTGGCGTAAAAGGCAATCCCGAGGTTGAGGTTAGCGAGCCGAAAGGGCAACCTGTTGGCGTAAAAGGCAATCCCGAGG
>JASEHU010000208.1 GCA_030018635.1 bacterium | reverse complement strand
GGGGAGATTGGTAAAGAAAACAATAAATCTCCACTTTATCTCAACTTTATCTCCACCCAATCTCAACATTGGACACGATTTCTGCCATAATGAGAATTGCTGACCATTATGGGTGTTTTGTAGAAAACAGGTTTCGTAGGAAAATGGATATTATTGGAAATTCAAAAGGTAAGTGGATTATTATAATTATGAAATATGATAAAAGGAATTTATTGATTATTTTATTTTTAGCCGTATTAATATTTATTTTCTTCTCAAAACTATTTTTGAGTGATTATATCTATTATGCTAAGGACTTTTTTCGATATTTTTATCCGACGCACTATTTTGCCTCTCATTGGATAAGAGAAGGAATTATCCCGCTGTGGAATCCTTATAATTCTTGTGGTGTGCCATTTTTAGCCGCACTCCAATCCCAGGTTTTATACCCTTTTTCATTCATTATTTATTTCCTGCCAATTAATTTTGGAATGAAATTATTTATCGCAACTCACCTGTTTTTAGCCGGTATATTTACTTACCTTTTAATGCAACAATGGAAAACAAGCAAAACATCTTCCCTGATTTCAAGTATCGTTTATATCTTTAGCGGATATTTCATATCCGTTGTCGATATATTGAATATCCTGGTGGCAATTACCTGGATTCCGTTTATTTTTTGGGCTTATGTTTTGGCACTGCGAACCTTCAAGTTTCGGTATATTATTCTAACAGCCATAGGAATAGGCTTACAATTTTTAGGCGGTGAGCCAACTACCTTTTGTGCTACCTTATTAACATTGGCATTGTTCACTTCAAGCAAGGTAGTAGTCGAGTGGAGAGAAGGCAGAAGGCAGAAGGCAGAGACGGTCAGGTTAAACGGACACGCTTCACGAAACAGAGGGTGGAATACTTATTTCAAAATCCCTCTTGTTCTTGTAATTGTGGTATTGATTAGCCTGGGATTAGTTGCCTTTCAATTATTGCCATTTTTAGAGATGGTTTCCCATTCAACTCGTTACAAGGGAAGCCTGTCATCAGGGATGAGTTTTGCAGAGGCAACCCGTTGGTCACTTGCTCCTTATGAACTTCTGGATTTATTCGCGCCCTCACTTTCATATGTAATAATGCGTATCTTGGGTGAGCAAGGGTTAATTGACTCGATTTATCTGGGTATAATCCCACTTTGTTTTATATTCATAGGGATATGTTTTAGCCGATTGGCACTGTTTTGGATGCTGATATTTATTTGCTTTATATTACTTTCATCAGGTCATTATTTCCTTCTATATAAATGGTTATACACTTTTATCCCTGGATTTAATCTTATGCAAATCCCGGTGAAATTCTTTTCCATAGTTACCTTTGCCGGGGCATTATTAGCCGGGTTTGGATATGAACGGCTAAAACAGATGACTAAACCAGGGAAAACTATATCTGTTTGTATAATTTTAGCTATTTTAATAGATTTATTCACAGCAGGTGTGAATTTAAATCCAGTGGTCAAGGATGATTTTTACAAGGGAGAACCCAGATTAGCGAAATTAATTAAGGGAAACCCAGACTATTGCAGAATTTTCATGGCACCGGCAACCTCAAAATTCTTTTACCACCACAGTGGGCAGATAGACACTAATCTTTTATCACTGGCAAAGGAGGCTTTACTCACTAATCTTGGATTACTTCATCAGGTATTTGATGCCAATGGAGTAGAGTGTTTATTATTGAGAGATTATCATGTATTAATGAGGATGATTACTACAGGTAACCTTTCCCAAGTCCATCAGTTACTTAACTTGTTGAATATCAAATATATAATTAGTAGAGAAAGATTGGATGGCAATGAGTTAAAATTAATTGAAGGGGAGACAATTAATATCTATGAGAATCCTACTCATCTGTCCAGGGCATTTTTAGTCCCCAATGCAGTAGTAATAAAAGACCGTGAAGATATTTTACGCAGGATGCTCCGGCGTGATTTTGACCCACAAAAAGAGGTAATTATGGAGGAAGAAATCCAAAATCAAAAATCAAAAATCAAAAACAAATCGAAAATCGAAAATCGAAAATCGAAAATCGGAATAATAAATTACCAACCCAATAAAGTTATCATTACCGCCTCCTCTCCTACCGATTGCTTTTTATTTCTGAGTGATACCTATTATCCTGGTTGGAAGGCGTATGTGGATGGGGTAGAAACAAAAATATACCGTGCTGATTATATCTTCAGGGCGATAAAATTGTCTAAGGGTGAACACAACATAGAATTCAAATATCTTCCGTCAGGTTTTAAACCTGGCTGTTGGCTCAGTTTTATTACAGCTATTTTTATCTTATGCTTTGGGTTAGTAAGAAAATATATTCATCGTCGCTGACTCCAATACCACTAAATTATCTCGATGAATTATTTCATCTTCATACGCATAACCTAAGATTTCCTCTATTTGATTAGTTTGCCTACCTTTTATTTTAAGCAGGTCATTTTGGGAATAGCCTATTAATCCTTTAGCTAATCTTCTATTTTGTGTATCTTTAATTATGACCGCATCCCCTTCATCGAATTTACCTTTTATCTCCAAAATCCCGGAAGGCAGAAGACTTTTTCCTTTGTTTAAAATAGCCTCTTTTGCCCCTTCATCAATTATGAGCTCGCCTGATTCTTTTAAGTGATACATTATCCATCGCTTCCGACTACTTAATTTATTTTCATTAGCCACAAATGTAGTTCCGCATTTTTCCCCCTTCAGAACCTCAGAAATGATTCCTTTCTTTTTACCATTACTGATTATCACTGTAGTGCCTGATTGGGTAGCTATTTTAGCCGCTTCAATCTTTGTCTGCATTCCGCCGGTAGAAAACTTACTTCGAGTTCCGGCAGATATTTCTATGATTTCAGGGGTTATCTCATAAACTATTGGAATCAACTCACACGAGCCTGAATATAATCCATCAACATTACTCAGTATCAACAATAAATCTGCCTCAACCAATTGTGAGACTAAAGCGGCCAGGGTATCATTATCCCCAAATTTAAGCTCATCTACGGCTACCGTATCATTTTCATTAATAATAGGTATAACCTTATACTCCAATAATTTTGAAATGGTGTTTAAGATATTGATATAACTTTTACGGCAGGACATGTCCTGATGGGTTAATAGTATCTGGGCAATAGTTTGCTCATATTTTTTAAATAATCCTTCATATATCTCTATCAATATATTTTGTCCAACGGCGGCGGCTGTTTGTTTGAGGATAATGGTTTGTGGTCTTTCTTTTAATCTTAGTCTTTGCATTCCCGCACCAATGGCACCAGAGGTAACAATAATAAATTCGTGCATCTCCTGTCTGTGTAATTTGGCTATCTCCTCGACGAGGTGAGAAAGATATTTAGTGCTTAAATTTCCATCTTCATCGGTTAATATACTTGTCCCAATTTTAATTACTATTCGTTTAGCCTTTGATAGTGTTGTTTTCATTTTTTTGTAACTCTTTCATCTATCTCTCGCAAAGTCGCAAAGGATTTATTTTTTCTCTCTGCGTCTTTGCGTCTTGGCAAGAGGTTATTTCTTTAATCCTCCTGTTTAACCAATTCATTAAGTCGGGGCACAGGAGAGTAATATCCCTTTTTAATTAACTCCGAAAGCAACTCGTTACCTTCTTTTAAAGTGATAGAACTATCACAAACCAAATCTACCAATACACCTACACTTCCGGATATAGAAACACCTTCTCTTAATCCCCATTCTCTTGCATCCCAGTCATCAGTCAACAGCTTATAATCTCTATTAATCGCAATACTCAAACAAGACGATTCACCCTTACCCAAATAAAGGCTAATTTGTCTGAAGAGTTTTTCTTCTTCTCGGGTTTCAAAATGGCAGGGTAACATCCAGCTAATATCACTCTGAGGTAATTTTCCTGTTTTCACTCCTTGGTTGAATTCATCAATTACATATTGAGTTATGCCAACTTTATCAGGTTGACAGGCCTTTTGCACCAGACGAATGGAACTTATTAAGGCGAAGTTAGAAAGCACTGTATTGTCAATAATAATCATGTTTATTCCTTCCATGCACGAAATGCTTTTACTTCAGCTACAGCCTCATCTTTATTTGACAACCCAATCCTGATAGGCACTCCTTGTTTTTGGAATTGTTTTCTGATTTCTAATGGATGAATGCCAAGGATCTCTGCTGCTTTACTTAAGTTAATTTGTCTATCTAAGTATGCACCAACTATAACCCTATAAAACAAATCCTTATGAGTTTCCAACATGTCCTTTAAGGCACATTCTATAGTTTCAGGTTCCTTTTCAGAGAGTTTTGTTAACTGCGCTAATTGCCACATAGGTTTCCACCTCCAAATTTGAATTATAATTGTTGAATATTAAGTCTTGTGGTAAAATGTCAAGAAAAATCACGGGAAAAAGGTAATCCCTCAGTTATCAGTTGAAAAAGGTTCAAATCTCAAGGTTGAGGTTAAG
>JASEHU010000207.1 GCA_030018635.1 bacterium | reverse complement strand
TTTCCCCAAATCAAATTAGTCCTTCTCTTTTGCTAACACCCCTGTGAACGGTTACGCAAACAGTTCTTAGGTGTCCTTGGATGCGATTACTTCTCAGCTTATAGAAAATATATGAAAAACTGTGATGTCCGTGTTCAGTTCTGCTTGGCACACCTAATTCGAGATATTAAGTATTTGACAACACTGCCTGATAAGGCTACAGTTATTTATGGAGAAACCTTGCTGAATGCTGTTCGTGATATGTTTGGAGTTATCCACAAAAGAGAAACAATGGACGAGAAAACATTCAATTTGCTTCTCACTAAAACACATCAGGATATCTTGCTCAAGGGGATGTCCAATGTACCCCAAACAAAAGAATCGCAGAATATGGCAAAACGTTTCCGTTTGCATGGAGATGCCTACTTTCGATTTATTACAACACCATGTATTGAACCTACTAATAACTTAGCAGAGCAAGCCATTCGCTTTGTTGTGATTGATCGAGTAATCACTCAAGGAACTCGCAGTGAACAAGGTCGCAAATGGTGCGAACGTATTTGGACAGTGATAGCTACTTGCTCCAATCAAACTCATTCTGCATTTGAATTTATTTACAATGCAGTGCAAGCCTCCTTTTCCCCAAATCAAATTAGTCCTTCTCTTTTGCTAACACCCCTGTGAACGGTTACAAAATTTCTTCCTTTACGGGGATGATAAGGAAAGAAGATATGTTCATACTTATCTGAGTGAGTTAAAGACCATTCTTAAGAAGGGTGCATCCTTTGATAACCCTAAAAAACTTCAATTATTAAATAAAAAAATTGATGAATATGGGCAGAGATTCACTCGTATTGAAAATCTGGCCATAGACTTTCAAAAGGGCTTTGCTCAACTTAAGCCATATTCCCAGGGGTATGTGGCTTTTTTCCCCATTGTTGAATCCACCTTTTTAGAAAGACCTCTGGTTAATGCCAAACTTCTGGAAAAGATATCTTCGCTTAAGGGTGATGCCCCTATCATCATGACCCTTAAATATCTGGATATAGAAATCAATGCCTTGAGGAAAAATGGCGAAGAGGTCTTGAATCTTACTAATGATCTGGATAAATCGGCCAGGGCAAAGGTAGAAGGTGTTATCCACTCCACAGGGTTTGTGGCACTGGTCTTTTTTCCCCTGTTTTTTGGTCTGGGCTTTGTGCTCCTGTTAGTCATAACCCACAGCGTGGTAAGCCGTCTGAAGGTGTTAACCGTGGCTGTGGAAAAAACAGGTAAGGGCGAATTCCCATTTTTAGACATCACTGAGAAACAGGATGAGGTAGGTGTCCTGATTAAAGCCTTTAACAAGATGGAATCTGATTTGATTGTCAGAGATAAAGAAATTGGCAGGAAGAATGAGGAATTACTTCAAAGCAGGAAATTAGCCTCCATAGGCACCCTTGCCTCTGGAGTTGCTCATGAACTTAACAATCCGTTAAACAATATTTATCTTGCCGCCCAAACCCTGTCGAAAAAAATAAATCAGGACGAGTATCCAAAAATAGTTAGGGAATCTGTTGGGGATATTTTTTCTCAGACCATCAGGGCAAAAAGAATCGTCCATGACCTCCTTGAATTTGCAAGAGAAAAATCCCCTGAACTAAAAACGATTGATATTGTGAATTTGATAAAGCAGGCACTTGACCAGATAACAACCGCTGCATTGGCTAATATCAAATCCAATCTCAAATCTCCGCCACAAATTGAGATACTGGCCGACAGGCATCTCTTATGGCAGGTATTTACCAACCTCTTTAGTAATGCGATTGAGGCTATGGGAGATAATGGTTTGCTGGAGGTAGAGATTGGGACCAGAGGGGCTGATGTCTTGATTAAGGTTTCTGACACCGGTAAGGGCATCCTTCCCGAAAATATACCGATGATATTTGACCCGTTCTTTACCACCAAGGAAAAAGGAACCGGTTTGGGGCTGGCTATTGTTTATAATATCATAAAAAGACATCATGGAAAGATAGAGGTTAGTAGTCTGCCGGAGCGAGGCACGACATTTACTATAATCTTGCCAAGTAATACAATTAACAATTAACAATTAATTGTTAATTTCTTCCCTGGGGATAAAAAATATGTTCAGGATATTGATTGCTGATGATGAAGAGATAACCTTGAAACACCTTAAACTTTCACTTGAAGAGGAAGGTTGGATAGTTGTCGGGGTGAAGAATGGGCTTGAGGCATGGAACAAGATTGAGGATGAGGGATATAATCTTCTTATTGCTGATATAAAGATGCCGGGATTAGACGGGTTAGGACTGCTGACAAAAGTCAAAGAGGAATATCCTGATATCGATGTCCTGATAATTACCGGTTTTGCCAGTATAGAATCGGCTGTCGATGCTATGAAAAAGGGTGCGGCTGACTATATTACCAAACCATTTAATCTTGATGAATTGAGATTGAAGGTCAAAAAGATTCAGGAGAAAAAGAGATTAGAGAAAGAGAATACAGCCCTTAAAGCCTTTCTCAGTATAAATAAAGAGCAACCATTTATTGCCAGAAGCAAGATGATGGAAAGGGTAATAAATATCATCTCCGGGCTGAAAGATTCTGATTGTAATGTTTTAATAACCGGTGAAAGTGGTGTAGGTAAGGGATTGGTGGCCAGGCTTATTCATAATACAGGCCGACGATGCGATGGTATTTTTTTAGCCTTAAACTGTGCTACCTTTACAGAGGAATTGCTGGCCAGTGAGCTGTTTGGCTATGAAAAGGGTGCCTTTACCGGTGCGGTTATCTCTAAACAAGGGTTGATGGAGATTGCCAATAATGGGACATTGTTCTTAGATGAGATAGCCGAGATGTCATCTGCCTTGCAGGCTAAATTATTGAAGGTCATAGAGGATAGGGAATTTTTCAGGCTTGGCGGGACAAAACCAAGAAGGGTTGATGTCAGATTCATTACCGCCACTAATCAGAATATAACCACACTTGTCCAAAACAACGGTTTTCGAACAGATCTATATTATCGGCTCAATGTTATGGATATTCACATCCCTCCCTTGCGTGAAAGGAAAGAGGACATCCCTCTCCTGGCTAATCATTTCCTTAAAAAATATTCAGCCAGGGCTAACAAAAGGATTGAGGGATTCAGCCGGGAGGCAATGAATGTCTTTATGTCATACAGTTTTCCCGGAAATGTCAGGGAACTGGAGAATATTATCGAGCGAGCGGTAATCTTAGAAAAGACATCCCTTATCAGATGCGAAAACCTTCCGCAGAGCATAAATCTTTTTGCTATTGAAACAATAGACCCTAATAGGGTTAAGACGATAGACGAACTCAATAGGGATTATGCAGAGAAGGTGCTGGAGCTGGCTGGGCATAATAAATCAAAAGCCGCCGAGATATTGGGTATTTCAAGAACCAGCCTCTGGCGGATTTTGAGTAAATAAACCCGAGTTGGGCAATCATCACAGAGACACTCAAGATACAGAGAATTGCTGACTGTTGATGGCTGAACGCTTACCCTTATTTGGATTTAGATTGGCGAACCCGGCGTTTATCCTGAATATGAAATACTAAAAGGAAAACACCACCAAAAATAGAAAAACTGAGAAAAATAAAAGCAACAGCTGCCATGGGTTCCATGTGATTTAATCCTCCTTGTCTTTAGGGGTTAAAAAATAGGCACTGGTTGCTAATACCAAAGCACATAATACTCCCCATATTAAATATGTAAATCTAAAAGTGCCGGTGAATATGCTACCGGCAACACCAATGGTAAGAATAAATTTCACCAGGTCGAAAAGTAAATCAGCAAGTTTTTCACGGCGTTTTCTATTGTACAATAGGTTTTTGTCCCTTAATTTATTATATCTGAAGAATGAATTTTTGTCAAGAACAATTTACAGGGTATTGTAATAGGTCAGTCATTGGTGGGAAAATGTGTAAGGAGAAGGAGAAAGGGAGAAAAGGGGAGAATTGGAGAAGAATTTCTAAAGTATTGTAATGACATATCGTTCCCCACTTCTCCACCTTCCCCTTTTCTCCTTTTTTACACATCTGCATAGTCCTCTATCTTCTTTTTCCCACCGGCAACTAATCGATTACAGATCATTTCATGAGATACCTGTTTCCCAATTTCTCCATTTCCCTTCATTGCACCACTGAATCGTCTCCTCTCCCCATCCGATAAATGGCATCATCATCGTCCTTCTGTTCACAACCGTTCCAATTTGAAACAACTATTTTAACCACACCATTACTCTTCCCCCTTTGATTTCAACGAATTTGGCATTTGGCACGCTTTTTGCTATATTGTTTAGCAAGGGGGTGACTATCAATGAAGGAAGAGCTTTTATTTGTTACAAACGCCACAAACGGATGGGATGAGGGGTTTTCTTATGTGCTTGAGCTTGCCCAAACACTTAAGGCAGGGATAGTCGTGTTAATGCTCATGGGCAAACAATCACGAAATACCTATGAGGAGATGATTGT
>JASEHU010000206.1 GCA_030018635.1 bacterium | reverse complement strand
CTCCTGAATTCTGACTACTGGAGCACCCACAATATCAAATGTTATGAACCATTAGGGAAAAAGGAGAAATTATGAGTTTGACCTATCAATCGGCAGGTGTAGATATCGATGCCGGGACGGAGTTAGTCAGGCGGATTAAACAGTTAAAGACGCCACAAAAGACTACCGGCTGGCAAGTTTTGAGCGGTATCGGTGGTTTTAGCGGACTTTTTGAAATTGACTGGACAAGATACAAAAATCCCATTTTAGTCAGTAGTTGTGATGGTGTGGGAACTAAAATCAAGGTTGCTCAACGGCTGAATCAACATCGAACTCTCGGAATCGATTTAGTCGCGATGTGTGTCAATGATTTAGTTACCTGTGGTGGCGAACCCCTGTTTTTCCTGGATTATCTAAGTTTTGGTAAGTTAGATGTAGATCTGGCAGAGGATTTACTTAAAGGTATTGTCGAGGGTTGTAATCAGGCCGGTTGTGCCTTGCTGGGTGGAGAGACAGCCGAGATGCCTTCGGTTTATCCGCAAGGGGAATATGATTTAGCCGGCTTTGCCGTTGGTGTGGTAGAGAAGGAAAAGGTAATCGATGGAAGCCGCATCAATGCCGGTGACGCAATTATTGGAATTGCCTCTTCCGGACCGCATAGCAATGGATTTTCATTAATCCGTAAGGTATTTGAAAGTGATATGGAGAATTTCAAAGATGAGTTACTTAACCCTACCAGGATTTATGTTAGGAGTGTGCTGACACTAAAACAGATGATTGATATAAAAGGGCTCGCCCATATCACCGGCGGTGGGTTTTTAGACAATATCCCACGAATATTGCCCGATAAAACAAAAGCCGTTATTAAAAAGGGTTACTGGGACATCCCTCATATTTTTACCGAAATCCAAAAAAGAGGTGAAGTAACAGAAAGCGAGATGTTCCGCACATTTAATATGGGTATTGGCTTAGTGCTTATTGTGGCTGAAAAGGAGACTCAAATCTCAATAGAGAGGTTAAATGCACTGGGTGAACAGACATATTTGATTGGGCAAGTGGAAATGGGGAATAAAGAGGTAGAGATTAAGTGAAAAGTGAAAAACTAAAAGTAAAAAGTGAAGATAAGAATAATAAAAGGTTGTAAATAGTTTCTATCTTTAATTTTTCACTTTTAGTTTTTAGTTGACATAAATGTATTTTTAGAGTATAATATTACTTGATACTTGAAATCTTATTTGAAAGCGAGGATATTTTCATGAAGAGAACTTTTCAACCATCTAATCTTAAAAGGGCAAGAACTCATGGATTTAGAGCAAAGATGAGTACTGCATCCGGAAGAAAGGTCTTAAGTAGAAGACGAGCAAAACAAAGAAGAAAATTAACCGTAGAACACTATTAAAAAACAGAATCAGACATTAGACTATAGACTAAAAACCTTTTTTTTAAGTCTATGGTCTAAAGTCGATGGTCCTTTTTAACCTACCTGTTATACTCAAAATCTTATTTCCTCATAAGAAAAGGATTTACTTCTTCATCCGTTAACTCAGTTTGGGGTTTACTCCCTTGATAAAAGATATTCGAATAATAATTCCTATCTTCATTCTTTTTTTCTGGTTTGGGAAGATAATAGGACTGGGATTTATCTTCCTGTTCATCTTTTTCAGATAGCTTTTTATAGAGTGATTGTCCTAACCAGGGTCTGGAGGAAAATGTTTCAGGGCGAGCTGAAGATGTCCCCGGTTGTGAAGATGTTTTTTGTTTCAAATTCTTCGGAGGGTTATAACTAGTGGTGGTACGAGTTTCTCCTCCACTTAAGGTAGCAGTGCCTCGATTATATAATAATCCATTATAATACATTGATTTTCCTACAGGTATTCTTCCCTTTTTAGCCTGTGATGAGTAGAATTTGCGGCTGGGAAGTTGAGAAGAATAAAGAGAGTCTCCATGTGACCTGTTCTCTTCTGCCTTAGCCGAACAGGTAACTCCAAGAATAAAAAATAAGCTGATAAGTAACTTACATTTCATTAGATAACCATCCTTTAAAAGTGAAAAATGAAAAGTGAAAAGTGAAAAATTAAGGTAAAAATGATAGAAATTGTAGATAGTTAGGGACGGTTCATTTTATCGTTTTTACTATGATTTCTTGCAGAAATTGGAAATTAGAAATTGGAAATTAGGGAGAAATTCAAAATCATATCTTTTCTCTTGCCAATTTCCAATTTCTAATTTCCATTTTTTTACCCGCAAGATTTCAAACTAAAGTGAACCATCCCGATAGTTATTAGTTTTTCACTTTCCACTTACTCTCCTGTCATTGCATTTTTAAGGATATTAATCAAATCTTTAAAAGTAGCCTCTTTGGGGTTATACCTTAAAGATGATGAGACCTCTTGAACGATAATGGGTAAATCGCGTTCTTGAACCCCAAGACTGATTAGATTAAAAGGTAAATTCAGACTTGAAATGAGTTCCTCTACCAAAACTACCGATTCAAATGCTGCCCCTTCCACTGATAAATTAGTTGTTTGTATATCTAATGAATAGGCAATCTGGGCAAATTTTGGTATTGAGGTTTCTAAATTATATTCCATCACATAGGGAAGTAAAATAGCACAAACCAACCCATGGGGGATATTGTATAATGGCCCTAATGGCGAGGCTAAACCATGCACAGCACCTAAGCCGGCATTGGCTAAAACCAGGCCACCATGTAATGAGGCTAATGACATATCTGCCCTTGATTTTTTATCCTGCCCATCTTCAACTGCCTTTTTTAAACTTGAACCGACTAATTTAAGGCCGGCAACAGCTAAGGCATCGGTTAAAGGATTGGCACAATTAGAGACATACCCTTCTATGAGATGAACTAATGTATCCATTCCAGAGATAGCCGTGATATTGGGGGAAAGTGTCAAGGTAAGTGTTGGGTCAACAATAGCTACCCTGGCCATTAAAGAATAGTCTCTAATGCTTTGCTTAACCTTTTTTTCTTCATTAATAATAACGGCATTATAGGTAGCCTCTGCCCCTGTTCCTGCGGTAGTTGGGATAGCAATAAAAGGTAATCCCTGTTTTTTTATTTCTCTACCTTCTTGATATTCAACCGCCCCACCATCCTCATTGGCTAACCCGGCTACTGCCTTAGCTACATCTAATGCACTTCCTCCTCCTAATCCAATAACTACATCACATTCGGTAGTTTTAACTAATGATAGTCCTTCATCCACCATTTTTGTCGTTGGTTCAGGAATAACATTATTATAGGAAATTACCTCTAAGTTAGCATTTTCTAAAGAGTTACGAACATTATTCAAAATACCGCTTCTGGCCATAGCCGTTTTACCGGTAATCAAACATACCTTCTTACCAAATTTTTTTACTTCCTTAGCAACAGAGTCAGCAGTCTTTTCACCAAAAATTATCTTTTCAGGGGCAATAAATTTAAACTTCAATCTTTTTCCCCTCCTCTTCTTTTAATGCCTCTAAATATCTCATCCTTAGATTATATAAAACTCCGGTTAATAGTTTACTTTCCTCATCAGTTAGATTACCTCTGGTTTTTTTCTCTAATAGAGCTAACATATCTATACTCCAGCGAGTTCCTTCAAGATTCCTTTTGCTTTCATTCGTTACCGGGTCGGGGATGTCCCCTAAATGAACAAGTCCCGAGGTAGAGAGCATAAAAACAAGGTCTGCAAATTCCCCTTTTTGTGATGATACATCAGACATTTTCAACCTCCTCCTTTCATCAATTTATCAATTGCCTGTAAGATTATCCTGAGGGTTTGTCCATCAAATACGACCATAAAACTTCCCCAGAATTTTAAAAAAGGGGATTTATTAAATGTAGATTGATAACATAGGATAGAATCTAAATAAGAAAAATCCGGAATAACTCGTTGTGCAACTTGTTGTGTAGCAGCCCGTTGCCGTAGAGAAGAAGTTTTTACCCCTAATTCCTGAGTTAGCCGGTCAAGAAAATCTTTTCCTTTACAAATAATAATATTTGGGGTATAACTGACCAGTAAAATTCCTAAAAAGTTAGATATAGCATAGATATAAGTAGAGGCAATTACCTGCCCAATTCTTTCAAGATAAGATTCATCAGGTTCAGAAATAGTCATAATAACTGACTCGCTATCTTTTAAACTCTCATTTAATATAGAAAGGGCATTGTCATAAGAGAAAATCAAAAAGAGTTTTCCCATTGTCTCCCCGAGTAACCGCAGGCTTATCCCTACCATAAGCTCTTGTTCATCCTCAATCAACTCATTAAGTTTATTTACAGGTATTATCTTTACCTCAGGAATAACAGGGATGATTTTTTCTTCGGTTAATTGGTATAAACAGGTAGTGATATGGCCATTACCGATATTCCCAATTTCTCGTAATGCATCTAATTGAAGATTTGTTAATTGCATGGTTATCATTATCCTTGAAACTACAATTTAGGGTGGTGTCCTATTATAGCTTAATTATAGTGAGGCATCTAAAAAAGTATAAAAA
>JASEHU010000205.1 GCA_030018635.1 bacterium | reverse complement strand
TTGCCTCGTTATTGCAAATTTAGCATTTTAAATTTAAAATTTACAATTTGCAATGTCATATCTCCAACGTGTCCCCCGAACAAGTTCGGGCTTCCGTTTCACCCGGGCATAGTATGGTGCTCAGGGATAATTTCCCCTACTATCTCGGCAAACAGGTCATCGATAGCCACCAATCCCACCACCTTATCATTTCCATCTCGAACGATAGCCAGATGCACCTTGCTCTTTTGAAATTCACTCAAGAGGTCAATCACCCGCATATTCTCCGCGATAAAATGCGGTTTGGACAGGCAATCCTCTAATATCAGTAATTCTACATTTCTGGCCATAGCTAACAGGTCTTTGGTATAGGCTATGCCGATGATGTTGTGGACATCATTTTTAAAAACAGGTATTCGTCGATGTCCTGAATCGATTATTCTATCCATGATTTCCTCTATTGGTGAATCTAAATCACATGCTACCATCTTGTCTATCTTAATCATAATTTCTTTTGCCTTCTTCTGACTGAATTCAAAGATACGATGCAGTAATTCTCTTTCCTTTTCTTCTAAAACCCCCTCTTCATGCCCAATTTTAACCAGCATCTGTAATTCTTCCCTGGTAACAAATGGGGATAAATCCTTGCCACCACCCAGAATTTTTATAATAAGATTTGTAACAAAGGCAAAGAATTTTACTACAGGGTAGAAAATAACCATAATAATTCGTAATGGACGAATAGTTAAGAAAGAAGCCTGTTCCGGGTTTTTAGCCGCATAAGTTTTGGCAATGACATCGCCCATAGTGATAAAAATAGTAACGATAATGGTTGCCGGGATTATGGCTATGTCCCCAAATAGATTTAAGGCAAGAATAGTCCCAATTGAGCCGGCTAAAATGGTCACCAGGTTATTGACGATTAAGATAGTTCCAAAGAGCCGCTCCGGATGAGCAAATACCTTACTGATAATTTTTGCCTTATGTTGCCCTTTTTCGACTAAAGCCTTCAACCTTACTTTGCCTAAGGCAATAATAGATATTTCCGCGGCAAAATTAAAGGCTGAAAAGACCAACAAAAGACATAAAAATATTAAATTTAACCAGTTATCCATATTTTTTCACCGTTGATGTTTAGCAGGATTCGGGAATAAGCCATATAGGTCATATAAGTCCTATTCTTTTATTCTCCAACCGGATACGAGCCTAATAGTTTTAAATGCAGGCATAGGTCTTCTAGTTCGGATAAAGCCTGTTGGACATTTTCATCTTTGGCATGTCCCTCCAGGTCTAAAAAGAAGATATATTCCCATGCTTGTTTTCGTGAAGGTCTGGACTCAATCTTAGTCAGGTTAATTTTATGTTTAGCAAAGGGGATTAACATATCATGAAGGGCACCTACTCTATCTTTTATGGAGAATAAAATAGAGGTTTTGTCATTATCTGTTGGGGCAGAAATCTCTCTGCCTATAACCAGGAACCGGGTATAATTTTCTTTTCCGGTCTCAATCCCTTTAATAACTATATTCAAGTTATAGATAGTAGCGGCTAATTCACTGGCAATGGCCGCAGAATTTTTTTCCAGGGATGCCCTTCTGGCGGCTTCAGCCGTGCTTGAAACCTCAAAATATTCTACATCAGGCAAATTATTTTCAAGCCAAACCCGTGATTGGGCAAAAGACTGGGGATGGTAATAAACCCGTTTAATTCCCTTAAGATGGGTATTGGAAAGCAGGTTCTGCGAGATTTTCAATATAATCTCTGAACATATTTTAAGTTCCGATTCACTGAACATATCTAAGGTATGAGTAACAATCCCTTCCGATGAATTTTCAATAGGAACAACCCCATAATTAGCCCTGTCGGCTTCGACCTCATCAAAAACCTCGGAGATATTTTTTTTAGGCACAAATTCACAAGATGCCCCGAATTTTGCCAGTGCCGCTTGATGAGTAAATGTCGCCCCAGGTCCCAAATAAGCTATTTTTAATGCCTCTTCCCATGAACGAGAGGCAGACATAATTTCACGATAAATGGCTTTGATTGCCTTATTTGGGAATAGTCCTTTGTTGTCTTTACATAATCGATCATAAATCTCTTTTTCGCGATCCGGCTGGTAAGCCTCTATCCCCCTTTTCCTTTTAAATTTCCCTATCTGTTCTGCAATCTCTATGCGTTTATTTAACAACTCAAGGATTTGATTGTCAATCAGGTCAATCTTTTCTCGGAACTCAATTAGTTCCTTAAATTCCGGTTTAATCAATGTTTTTTTCATTATGGCAAAATCCTTTAAAAAATAGGTCTTATAAGTTCTCTAAGTCCTATTCTTTAGTTAGTCTTTTCCGTAGTTTCTGGTCAAAATCTTTGGCAGAAAACTTGCCCATTTTTTTCAATCTCTGGTTCATGGCGGCTACCTCGACAATGACCGCAATATTCCTGCCTGGTTGTAAAGGAATAATTATTTCAGGGATATTCACTCCGAGCATCTCTATGGTTTTTTCATCGAGCCCTAATCTATCATATTCCGTTTCAGGATTCCACATTTCTAAATAGACAGCTAACTCAATCTCTGCCTCAGAAGAGACACATGTTACCCCAAACATCTCCTTCAGGTCAATAATACCCAGACCACGAATTTCCATGTGATGTTCTAATTGCTCTGATGGGAATCCAAGTAGCTGTCCAGGCCCTACTCGTTTGATTTTAACCACATCATCTGCTACAAGTCGTTGTCCTCGTTCAACTAATTCCAAGGCACACTCACTTTTACCAATGCCACTATCTCCCAGGAGAAGAACACCCACTCCATGAACCTCAACTAAATTACCATGGATATTTATTTCCGGGGCAAACATCCGCTCTAAATAAAAGGTAAGTAATGCCGTGACCATACCTGTGGGAATAGATGTGCGTAGAAGTGGAACTTTATTTTCTTTAGTAAATTTTATTAATTCTTCCGGTATTTTTTGGTCCCAGCTAACAATGAAACAGGATATTTTATGCTTGAACATCCCTTCTAATATCTTTATTCTTTTTTCTTTAGTCAAATTTCCAAGATGGGCGATCTCTCCTTTACCTAAGACTTGAATCCTTTCGGAACCAAAAAATTCTACATAACCAGCTACGGCAAGTCCCGGACGATTAATATCATGAGCGACGATTTCATTATTTAATCCTTCCTCCCCGCATACAACCTCAAGTTTTAAATCAACCTTGGTGTCTTCTATCATTTCTTTAACAGTCATTTATTTTCACCACCTTGAGAAAAAAAGAATAGGTCCCATAAGACCTATAATTACAAAATTACAGGTGTTTATCTTCTTCTTGATGAATTATTTCTAAGGCTTTTTCAGAGGTATTAGTAGATTTTAGCAGTTCACGGACATAATGATGTTTAAGAAGTCTTGATATTTTGGCTAATGCCTTTATATGAGGACCGGTAACATCTTCTGGGGAAAGTAACATAAAAAATAAATGGACTGGCTCATTATCTAACGATTTAAAATTTATTCCATTTTTCGAACGACCGAAAGCCGCACATAACTCCTTGATTCCATCACACTTGGCATGAGGAATAGCTACCCCATGTCCAATACCTGTACTCATCAATTCCTCTCTTTTTTGGACAGCCTCTAAGATTTTTTCCTTATCGTTAATCTCTCCTGCCTTAAACAATAAATTCACCATTTCTGCCAAAACACCATCTTTATCCTTTGCCTTTAGATTTGTTTCAATCACATCTAAACTAAGCATCTCCGATAATTTCATTCTTTCATCCTCCTCTTCTAAAATCGGTAAATGGTAATTAGCAACCATTTACCATTCACCTTCCTTAAGTTTCTATCAGCCCATAATTTCCATCGTTACATTGATAAAGGACATTTACCTTATTCGTCTGGGCATCGATAAACACTAAAAATTCCGACCTGGTTTTCTCTAATTGAAGAATAGCATCAGCTAACTCAAGAGGTTTATTGGTTAATTTCTTTCGTTTTATTTTCTTTATATCCTCTGTTAAACCGGGAACTATCTTTTTCGTTGTTTTAGCTACTGTTTTGCTTTTCCTCTGGATTTTATCTTTACATTTTTTGAGTTGGCGTTCTAATTTTTCAACCACCTGGTCAATAGAGGTATGGATTTCATTAGTAGTTTCCTCTCCATGGAGAATAGTTCCATTGTAATTGATGTCAACCTCTATGATTCGTCGTTCTTTTTCTGCCATAAAAACTACATGGATACTTACCTCTTTTTTAAAATACTTTTTTAACCTATTTAACCGTTTTTCTAAATACTCTTTCACCTCATTGGTTACTTCGATATGTCTTGCCGTTATAGAAATATTCACTTTTCGAATCCCTCCTTTTTTTAAACTAAAAGTGAAAAGTGAAAAACGAAAAGTTGTTTATTTTTCACTTTTCACTTTTAGTGGTTCATAACATTTGATATTGTGGGTGCTCCAGTAATCAGAATTCAGGAGTCAGGAGTCAGAATAAAAAAGGCGCTCCTGGAGTGAGGTTT
>JASEHU010000204.1 GCA_030018635.1 bacterium | reverse complement strand
AAAAGAAATCTTTTGATAGGAGGAAATAGATATGGCTGTTACGGTATCTGAATATGAGAAGGTGTTTATTCAAGAATTGAGGGATATGCCGAAGGAGTACTTCCCAAACCTGTTAGAAATCGTGCATATATTCAAAGAAAGTGTAAATTTGAAGACTGCAAAGGAAAGCTTCAAGCAAGGGTGGAAAGAAGCAAAAGAGGAACAGATATATCCTGTATCTGAACTCTGGGAGGGAATCAGTGTCGAATGAACCCCAGCAACAGAAGATTCAGATTGGATTTACACCAGAATTCAAGCGTAGCAAAGCTATAGGAGTATTCAATGTTAATCATTACTTCCAGAGGTTGCGAACAAACAAAATGGTGGGGAGAAAAATTAGGTAAATGCTTAGAGAGCGGGGATATTGTCTGTTTAATCGGTGGATTGGGTGCAGGTAAAACTACATTTAGCCAGGGAGTAGCTAAAGGACTTGAGGTAGCTGACACATCTATCCTCTCACCTACCTTTTTAATGCTTAGAGAATATCATCAAGCACGATTACCACTTTTTCATTTTGATTTATATCGATTAGAATCTGTAACGCAATTATATGATTTAGGCTATGAAGAATATTTCTTTGGTGATGGGGTAACCTTAATCGAATGGGCAGAAAAGATTGAAGAGTTAATCCCCTCGGAATATTTAAAGGTAGAAATTAGCTGGATTGACCAAAATAGCCGCGAGATTAATTTTATCCCTTACGGAGAACATTACCAGCAAATTGTCGAACATTTAAAAGGACATCTTAAGAAATAAAAATAATTTTGGATTTTGGATTTTGGATTTTCGATTGAGGATATAAGATTCCTCAATCCAAAATCCAAAATCGAAAATCGAAAATCGAAAATCATTTTAGTATCATGATGAGCACAGGAATTACCAATAATGAAGGTTTTAGGCATAGAAACAGCCACTCCAACAGGAAGCGTGGCATTAATCGATGATGAGGAGATAATCTCTGAATATACTTATCAAGGAGGCTTGCCTCATTGCAAATTAGACCATTCTGCCTGGCTTATGCCGGCTATGGATAAACTCCTCAAAGATGCAGGGCTATCCTGTCAGGACATTGAGGGTATAGCGGTTTCTTCGGGGCCAGGCTCTTTTACCGGCTTACGGATTGGGGTTAGCACAGCTAAAGGATTAGCCCAGGGACTAAAAATTCCGGTTATAGGTATCTCGACATTGGATAGCCTGGCGTGTAACCTGCCTTATACCGAGAAAATTATATGTCCGGTGCTCGATGCCAGAAAGAAAGAAATTTATACGGCTTTATACAAAGGTTCGCAGCGATTAACGGATTATTTGGTTATTCCGCCTCAACAGATTATAGAGATAATTTCCCAACCAACTATCTTCCTGGGCAATGGACTTAAATTATATCACGGATTGCTTAAAGAATCATTGCCGGATGTATATTTTGCCCCATCTTCTTTATGGTTACCAAGGGCAAGCAATCTGGCTTTATTAGGACTAAAAGACCTGAAGGCAGGCAAACAGGAGGATATTTATTCCTTTGCACCATTTTATTTAAGGAAGGGATATGTATGATTCCTTTAACTATTAGCCTGATGAAAGAAGAAGACATTACGCAGGTTTTAAAGATAGAGAATCTATCCTTTCTTGACCCCTGGACACAAAGGATGTATTTAGCCGAGATAAGGGAAAGAAACGACTCCTATTTTATCGTGGCTAAACTTGAGACTCGAATAATTGGTTATGGTGGATTTTGGTTAGTCGTAGATGAGGCACATCTGGTGAATATAGCCGTTCATCCGGATTTTCGGAGACAAGGCATTGGTGTACAAATAATGCAATACATGCTTAATCTGGCTAAACAACTTGGCGCTAAAAGGGCAACATTAGAGGTCAGAGAAGCCAATTTAATTGCCCAGAACTTTTATGCTAAATTTGGATTCATTGCCTGCGCCTTACGCAAAAAATATTACCCTGATAATCAGGAAAATGCAGTAATTATGTGGATAAACGAATTAGAAGGTATAGATAACCATAATGAAGAAAAAATCCAAAAAAACCTTTGATGTCTATAATTTAATAGTAGAAATCAGCTTAATGTTACTTATTGTTTCTGTCCCCTGGTTTATCGACCTTAAATTAAGTGGGGTAATGATTGGCAAATGGGCATTCATGCAACTTTTTTCTGGTATTATTCTTTTAACCTGGTTAGCAAAGTTTTTCCTGGATAGACAGATTAAATTCCTTCGGACTAAATTTGACCTGCCACTTCTTGCATTTCTTATCGTGAGCATCGCGGCTACTGTTTGTTCAAAAAATCCATATTTAAGTTTAGTCGGGGCATATTATCGGTATGAAGGATTAATTACCTTTATCAATTATCTTTTCTTGTTCTATGTGGTAGTAAATTTTCTAAATGAAGATTCAAGCCGAAGAATATTAAATGTGAGTGTGTTCACAGGTGGTTTGATTGGTTTCTATGGATTAATGCAGCATCTCCACCGTGATTTAGTTGGTTGGGGACAGTATGAGACTAATCGAGTATTTTCTACCTTTGGCAATCCGGTTTATTTAGGTGCTTACACGGCAACCTTACTTCCCCTCGCCGTAGCACTTTGTTTAATGGGAGTAAAGAAAGTTGAGAAGAAACCAGCCTTGCGGGTTAAAAATCAAATTAAGCAATTGGCTCAATACATTGTGTCCGGATTTACTAAACTCAATCCCTGGCTACATAGAATATCATTAGCACTTATTACCTGTGGACTATGTTTAAGTATGGGACGAGGGGCACTTATCGGATTTGCATTTTCAATGTTCGTCTTTTTGTGTTTATCCCTCAGAAAAAGGGATATCTTTATCACCCAGAAGGTAGTTGTTACCATAGGTATTATTGTCTTAATAGTGGGATATTTCAATCTTAAGCCTGAAACCTCTTCCCTGGGAAGGGTTTCACAAATGGTAAATAAGGCGGTTAATATTCAGCAGGAGAAGGAGAAGATGTCTATTGCCCCAGGGGAGAAAGAATTTATTACGGCTATGCGTGCGGCTGGTGGTGCCAGACCTGTTATGTGGCGGGATTCATTAAGGGTTATCAAAGATTATCCTTTGTTAGGTATTGGTCCGGAGACTTTTGGACTTATTTTCCCCAAATACCGTTCATTAGAACTTATCCTGACCGAAGGAGGGCAATATGGCCGACCTGACCGTGTCCATAATGATATTATAGATTTAACATTATCTAAAGGATTTTTAGGTTTAGCCTGTTATCTGTGGATGGTATTCATCTTCTTCCATCTTAGTTTTAAAGGCTCTTTTTCTACAAACAATGAATCTCGAATTATAAATATAGGTCTTTTGGCGGCTGGGATAGGCTATTTTGTCCAGAATCAATCCTGCTTCTGGATAATTCCCTCTACATCTGTTTTTTTTATCTTAGCGGGTGTAGTCGCCAGACTTAATACCCCTAATGCCTATCTATTATTACCTGAGATTCACAAAGGAATTAAGTTTTTTATTTGTCTATCTATAATTATTTTAGTTATTGCCGTAGGCAGGCTTACGACTAATTTTTACTTAGCCGACCTTGAATTCAAACAAGGAAGAGACCTTTATTTTGGTGGTGCCATAGTTGATTCTATCCCAAGATTTGAAAAGGCATTAGCCCTAAATCCTCGTGAACGACATTATTACGAATATATCTTACATGCCTATCTTGATACAGCTCAAACCGTTAAAGAAAATATCAATAAGGCGATTGAATCAGGACAAAGGGCAACTAAATTTTATCCTCAGGATACGATTTTTCACAATCTGCTTGGGGTAGCTTACAGCAATAATGGAGAGATTGACAAAACTATCTTAGAATATCAAAAGATATTGGAACTTGACCCCTTTTTTAGTGATGTGCGCGGTAAATTAGGTGCCATTTATATGAGTCAAAACAAGTTTGATCTGGCAATAGAGATTTTCAAGCAGGGATTAGAGGTAAATGCCGAGTGTGGGGTGAGTTTAGATAACTTATCTAAAATATATGCCTTACAGAATAAAACAGGGGAGGCTAAAGCATTACTTAAAAAACTTATTACGACTAACCCGGATAATTTTGAGGCACACAATAATTTAGCCCGAATTTATTACGATGAAGGAAATATCCCGGCAGTAATTGACGAATGTAAAGAAATGATTCGTATCAACCCTGAAAATATAGAGGCACATAAAAATCTTGGCTCTATCTATTTTCAACAGGGAAAATTTCAGCTTTCAGGCGATGAATTTAAAAAGGTATTGGAAATAGACCCGAATAATAGCTATGCCAAAAATCTGCTTCTGACAATTTTAAGTAAGGAAATAGGTAATCGGTAAATGGTAATCGGTTATCGGCAAGAAAAACGCAATAAGCGGTTGTTACCGATTACCATTTACCTTCCTCGATTACCGCTAATCAAAAAATTTCGACCTGTGCAATCAAGTACCTTATAAACCGCTAAAGCGGTTATTTTCTTCC
>JASEHU010000203.1 GCA_030018635.1 bacterium | reverse complement strand
CCAGTGATTTATGGAGTGCAGGAATATAAGCATGTAAAAAAACCTCAACCATAGTTACCAGGGCGGCAATAATCGTTAAATAAGCCGGTACCCTGATTTTAGGATGAATAAGATTTCTGGCTGAAGAGATGATAACATTTGATGCGGTAATCACAAATAAAAGGCATAAGCCCATACCTAATCCATTAAAAGCCGTATTTGACACCGCCAAAGAAGGACACAAAGCCAAGGCTAATCTAAAAATAGGGTTTTCATTGAATATACCATTTAAAAATATCTTAAGCACTTGAAACCTCCTTTGAATTTATGAAATGTTACCTGCCCAAACTAATACGAATATCGAATGTAGAATATCGAATGTAGAATGTAGAATTATGAAGTTTCGGTATTCTTCTGTTTGGCCGTTTTTATGCTTGTGGCAAAGATCGAAATCAACTCATTATTTTCATTGAGCAAGGGCTCAAGTTTTAATGGGGACTTCATAAGATTCGCTCTTACAATCATAAGTAACCATATCCTTGTTTCTCTCAATTCTTTAAGGCATACTTTCATCTTGTGGATAAAATCAGACCGAGATTCTGCGCTTTGAGCTTCACCATAATTGGGAGCAGGGGATGTACCACAACGAATGAGCTGACCTGCAATGTGATTTCCTACTTTTGTCTTTGGCAAAGATTCCGCTACACGAATAATACGAATGGCAAAATCTATTAAACGTTCTTCAATATCAAATATCCTACTTTCTTCCACATTCCTCCTCCTCTATCGAATATTCTACCTTCTACATTCTATATTCAATATTCTACATTCTACATTCAATATTTTGTAGGCATTCCTGTACCTGAACGGTTACCTTGATTTTTTAACAATCCTCTTTAACTCTTCTAATCCCTTTTTCACTGCCTCGGTCACGGCTTGAGAGGAGATGGTAGCCCCGGTAATTGCCTGAATTTTATCCGCAGTTGGTGTTTTCACCACCTCTAAATTTTCCATACCTTTACCTTTGAATTGATTACGGAATTTATCCTCTTCAATCTTAGTTCCCAGTCCAGGGGTTTCTTTATTACTCATCACACTTATCCGCACAATCTTAAATTCCTTATTCACACCCGCCATCACCCAGAATCCACCGCAATAGCCTTGCGCTAAATAGGAGATAACATACCCAACCGTTTCACCTTTTGCATTTAGTCCTTCAAAAAAGCCTGGTTTGATTTCTTTGAATTGGTTAGCGGTTAGTAAAACTGATAGTACCTTTAATTTAGTCTCTTTTTCTATTTCTTCGATTTTAGGGGCAGTGATAAAATTAGTTGCGGCTAAAATAGTCCCTCCAACCAGACAAACGAACATTAAATTAATGCCAATTTTAAAAATATTCTTAATCATTTTTTAACCACCCCATACGGTTTAGGTTTAATCCATCTATCGATTAACGGTGTCAGGGTATTCATCAAAAGGACCGCATAGCAGACACCTTCCGGATAACCCGCTTTAGCACGAATAAGCACTACCAAAGCCCCAATTCCAGCCCCAAATATCAATTGCCCTGTTTTAGTTACAGGTGAGGTAACCATATCTGTGGCAATAAAAAATGCACCAAGGATACAACCACCTGATAAAATCGCAAACAGTGGGTCTCCACCAATTATCCAACTGAGTCCAGCAACCGTTCCCAGGAAACTAACCGGGATATGCCAGGAGATATATCTTTTGTAAAGTAGATAAATGGCACCCAGAAGTAAAAGGACACAAGAAGTCTCTCCTAAAGAGCCCCTAATATTACCGATGAAGAGGTCCGTGTACATAATTCCTCTATCTCCAAAAAATTCTATAACCTTCTCCAATCCATCCTTTTTTAAAATTCCAAGTGGAGAGGCGCCTGTCATACCATTTAATGGTAATGTCCAGGTGGTCATTTCAATTGGCCAGGAGATTAATAAAAATGCCCGACCAATCATAGCCGGGTTAAATACATTCCAACCTAAGCCGCCAAAACATTGTTTAGCAATAGCCATAGCCACAAAAGAACCCACTGCAGGTAGCCAGAGCGGTACCGCAGGTGGAATGCTAAAAGCCAGTAGAATACCGCAGGTTACAGCACTGCCATCAGAAACCGTTACCGGTCGCTTAAGAATGAATTTCTGGACAACGGCCTCCGTGATAACCGCACTTACGACAGAGGATAAAACTATCCATAAGGCATAAACTCCAAAGAAATATACCGCCCCAATTAAAGTCGGTAACAAGGCAAGATTTACCCCCCACATTATCCGCGGGATGGACTCAATATCCTTAATATGAGCTGAAGTTGAAACGACTAATTTATCCATATCTTCTCCTTATGTCGTCAAAATTCTCTACTTATCAGGTTTAAATTTTTCCCTTGACCTTCATTTTCCCTAAGTTTTCTCACTAATCATTGTTCGTGCAAACTCTAAAAATTCCCTTATTGCTTTCTTAGGTTTATCACTTATATAACTTTCCTTTACATTCTCATGTTTTTCAAAATGGAAGTGTTTTGGGAAAGTATAGATATGTTCCCAGCTTCCATCTGGAATATTATCATGCCGATAAATTCTACCATCCTTTTCTTCTCTTTCCCAATGATAGCTATACCTCTGAATTTTACTTTTAACTGAGTAGAAAATATCAATATAAGTAGAGTCATAAAGATTTATTCTTAACTTTCGTCCAACATATTCTGTAAAATCCACAATATCAGAATACTCTATCTCTGCGATATTTCTTAATATATTATAATCATACATTTATAATCCCGCCAGAATTTTTTCAATTTCCTCAATTTCTGATTCAATATTATCCAGTTCAAAGAAGTCTTCCCAACTATCTTTTTCGGCTAACATCTTTTTTTGGTAAAGTCGTTCCATTTCTTCTGATGTAGCAATTCCATATTTTTTGACAATGCTAAATTTTTGTGCCTTCAAACCTTGAAGTTGTCTTATAAGGTATAATCTTAAACTTTCTCTTTGTAAGTCTTCAACCTGTGATTTAAACAAAGCAGACGCTATCTGATATGCCCCTTTTATTGATTTTGTCTTTGCACCCATTATAAATCACCACCTTTTATTTCTTGCTTATTTTAAACTTGCCCAGTTTAATAAAATGCACCAATGAGCGATTTGAAGGGCAGGCATAACCACAACTACCACACTCGATGCAATCTAATAAATGGTATGTTTTCGCCTCTTCCCACCTGGCTCGTTCAACTAAAATACCCAGCATATTCGGCATCAACCTCATCGGACATATCTCAATACATCGACCACATCTAATACAATCCCTTGGATGAGATAGATTAACCTCTTTTTTTGGTAAAACCAATATTCCCGAAGTCCCTTTTATCACTGGGACATCTGTAGATTTCTGAGCGATACCCATCATCGGACCACCCATAATTATCTTGCCCGGTTCTTTATCAAAACCACCGCAGGCATCAATCACATCCTGGAATAAGGTTCCAATCCGAACGCGGAGATTTTGTGGTTCTTTAATTGCCAGACCCGTAACTGTAACGGTTCTATCAATTAATGGTTTACCTAAAACTACTGCCTCCATAATAGCCAGTGCCGTTCCTACATTCTGAACAACAACTCCCACATCTAAAGGAAGTTTTCCTGATGGCACTTCACGATTTAAAACAGCCTTAATAAGTTGTTTTTCACTACCTTGTGGATATTTTGTTTCAAGTGGCATTACCTCAATATCCTTTTCCCCTTTAATTGCTTTTGCCATTAATGACAGGGCCGATGGTTTATTTATTTCACCGGCAATAAACGCCGCTTTAGCCGACAATATCTTCATAATGATTTTCAAGCCCTGGGCAATATCTTTGGCCCGCTCCATCATAATTCGCTGGTCAGAGGTAAGATAAGGCTCACATTCAGCACCATTTAATATCACGGTGTCAATAGGTTTATCTTCAGGTGGAGATAATTTCACATGGGTAGGAAAGGTCGCACCACCTAAGCCGACAATCCCTGCTTCTTTAATTATAGTGCGTAATTTTTCATTGGTGAGATGCTCCCAATCACGGTGATGTTCGACTTCTACCCATTTATCTTCCAGGGCAGATTCGATTACCACGCAAAGACAATGCCCCAGGGTAGGATGAGGCATTGAGGCAATATCCACCACCTTACCTGAGATACTGGCATGAATATTGGCACAGACATAAGTCGGACTGCTACCTACTACCTGACCTATTTTAACCTCATCCCCTTTAGCTACCTTAATCTCACAGGGTGCACCAATATGTTGTCTTAAAGGGATAACCACCTTTGTTGGCCGCGGCATCTCACGAATAACCTTGTCCTGCGTATAAAATTTTTCCTCTTTGGGATGAATCCCACCTTTAAATGTCAATAGATTCACTTATTCCTCCATGCCTGGTGTTATTCTTAGGCAAAAGTTTCCATAAAACGAAATATCGAATGTAGAATATTGAATGTAGAATGTAGAAATTGGAAATTGGAAATTAGAAATTTAAGTCTCTTCTCTTTCCCCAATTTCTACATTCTA
>JASEHU010000202.1 GCA_030018635.1 bacterium | reverse complement strand
CCACAATAATTCGTGATGAGCCATAAAAATCTACCCATATTTACAATCCGCACTCCTGCGAGAGGTTATTTTATAATCCCAATCTTACCTGTAATTTTATAGCCCTCTTCGGTCGTAATCAAATAGATATAAATTCCACTTGCTACTCTTTCTTGAGATTCGTTTTTACCATTCCATGTAGGTGAACCACTATCCGCAGGTGTAACTTCAATAGTCTTTACCAACTCCCCTACAATAGTAAAAATTCTGATTGTAGCGGTATCTGTCACCTTTGCAAATGTAATTTTATTATGTATTGCCGGTTTAAATGGATTGGGATAGACATAAACTTCGGATAAATTCTTACCAAACGGAATTCCTCGTAATCCATAAACCGAAAAATGCCATACCGGAGCGGTAAAGATATTTGCATCAATATCAATTATTGCCCTTGGAACCTCTACCCAACTACTATCTTTTAAAACATACATCTTTAAAGAGGTCTCGCTTATCATCGTGCCATCTACAATACCATCCTGATTGGCATCAGGATAAGGGATAGTAATAATTACTTGTTCATTAAAATCTCCGGTAACTGTCCCTTGCTCATCATAAGCAGAAAAAATCCGCAGGGTAGAGTCTATCTTTTTATAAGTTGGATTACCGGCTTCTGCAAGTTCTATCTTTAACCCTTCGGTATATTCTTTGAATAATTGCGGGGTATTAATTGGGTCTATAATAGAAATATAAGTAGTAGTGGCAAAGGTATCCGGAGGTACTTCTACCGTAGTCTTGTTGTCCTCACCCTGGATTACTTGTGTAGTAGAGGTAGCGTCAACTGGAATTAAAATTATTGTCTCGACTACATTTGAGCTAACAGTGCGAGCTAAACCATCATTATAAATGATAACAACATCCCCTGGCCGGTCAACTTCATCCAGATTACCATTATCCCCACCATTTCTTATCACCTCAGCAAATAATGGAGTAGATACCAGGATGATAAAAACAATCAAGGCAATTAATTGTAAGGCAATAAATTGCAACACAACAAGTTGCTTTTTCATTCACCGTGACCTCCAATCTAATAAATCCTTATTTTGTTATTTCCGTTCTTCATACCATTTTTTAGTAAACTCCTGGTATTCTATGCTTTTGTCCTTTATTTTTTGCCACCAGGGCTCATTTTTCACATACCAATCTACGGTTTGTTTTATCCCCTCGTTGAAATCTATCTTCGGTTGCCAGCCAAATACCTTTTTTATCTTCGAGGTATCGACGGCATGACGCAGAACATGGCCAGGGCGGTCCAAAACAAATTGCAAGGCAGATTCATCTTTTCCCAACATTTTCAAAATCGTTTTACCTATTTGTAGAATGTCAAACTCCTGTCCACCACCAATGTTAAATGCCTCACCATTCTGTCCTTGACCATGAAGTAATATATCCAACCCCGCACAATGGTCAAGAACATATATCCAATCACGGGTATTTTTACCACTACCATAGACAGGTAACGGTTTATTCTCTAAGGCATTGGTGATAAATAACGGTATGAGTTTTTCGGGATATTGATTTGGACCATAATTGTTACTACAACGAGAGATGACAACCGGGAGATTATAGGCTGTGTAATAAGAAAAGGCTAATCTGTCGGCCCCGGCTTTACTTGCCGCATAAGGAGATTTAGGCATTAACGCATCGGTTTCTAATGAAGGTCTATTCTCCCCTGCAGGGGATTTTGCCTCACCATAAACCTCATCCGTAGAGATGTGTAAGAATCTTTGAACATTATATTTCCTGGCTGCTTCCAGCAAAACATAAGTCCCGTAAACATCCGTCTGGATAAAAACTCCTGCCTCTAAGATAGATCTGTCAACATGAGTTTCTGCGGCAAAATGGACAACGGCATCGGTATCCCTCATTAAATTATCTACTATCTCTTTATCACAAATATTCCCATGATAAAAAGAAAACTTAGGATTTTGCCAGATGTCCTCTTCAAAATTATCCCGATTCCCGGCATAGGTAAGTGCATCTAACACCATCACCTGATAATCAGGATATTTTTTAAGGATATATTTAACAAAGTTACTGCCAATAAATCCTGCCCCTCCTGTAATCAATAATTTCATTATTTACTACCTCCTTTACTTTTTTATTTTTGTTTTACCTTTTGGATTATTTCTAACAATACCTCTCTTGCCCTGAAAAGTGCCCTGGCACGATGACTAATCTTATCTTTAATCTCGCCCCCTAACTCCCCAAAGGTTTTAGAGTATCCATCGGGAATAAATATGGGGTCATATCCAAACCCCTGATTTCCCCTGACCTCTAAACTTATAAGTCCCTGACATTCTCCACAAACCGTATTTATCTTTCCATCAGGACAGGCTATGGCAAGAACACATTTAAACCTTGCCTTTCTTTCTCCATCAGACACCTCTTTTAACAACTCCAGTAATTTCTGATTCCTTTCAGCATCGTTAAGCCCATCTCCACCAAATCGTGCCGATGTAATCCCTGGTGCCCCATTTAAACAATCAACCTCTAATCCTGAATCATCGGCCAATGTTACTTTACCTGTCAGTTTAGAAATTGCCGTTGCCTTTTTGACAGCGTTTTCCTCAAATGTACACCCATCTTCAATAATAGTTGGTATTTGAGAAAAATCATCCAAAGACAAAATTTCAATCTCCAAACCTGAGAGAATCTTTCTTATCTCACTTATTTTACCTTTATTTGTAGAGGCAATAACTACTTCCATTTTTTCTCCCAAAAGAGAATAGGTCTTATAGGACTTATTTTTCTATAATATTTTTCTGAATGACTATCAATTCATCAATCCCTTTTTTAGCTAAATTAGTCAGGGTAGTTAATTCATCAAAGGAAAATGGTTTGCCTTCTGCTGTGCCTTGTATTTCAACAATCTTTCCCCTTCCAGTCATAACAAGGTTAATATCTACCTGTGCGGATGAATCCTCTTCATAATTTAAGTCTAACAGGGGAATACCTTGAACAATCCCGGCACTTATCGCACAGACAAAATCAGTCAACGGTAATTTTTGAATTTTACTTGAGATCTGTAACCCTTTAAATGCCTCAACCATGGCCACAAAGGCACCGGTTATAGACGCAGTCCGAGTTCCTCCATCAGCCTGAAGGACATCACAATCAATCCGAATGGTTCTTTCTCCAAAATTAGTCAGGTCAATAGCCGCCCGTAGCGACCTGCCAATCAATCGTTGGATTTCATGAGTTCTCCCACCTACCTTTCCTCGCGATGATTCGCGATCAGTCCGCTCCCGGGTAGAACAGGGTAACATAGAATACTCCGCCGTAATCCATCCTTGATTTGTCCCTTTTAAAAAAAATGGCACCTTATCTTCGATGGTAGCGGCACAAATTACCTTTGTATCACCCACCTCGATTAACACTGAACCCTGCAGATGTTTAAGATAATTGGTGGTGATGTTGACCGGCCGCATCTGGTTTTCCTGTCTTCCGTCTTTACGCATTATTTTTTCTCCTTTTGTTTTACAATTTATTTTTGTTTTGCTTTTTTATTTCCACTTTACCAATTTATGAACCTGGGGGATAACCCTAACCTGTTTTAATTCCTTACTCGCTGTGACATAACACCGAAGTAACCACTCCAGAGACAAACTATTATCCAACGGCTGAATAACTAATGGAATATTCACATCAACCTCTTTGATTAGAAAAATTGCCCTTTCAAACTCCTCATTCACCATCTGACGCCCTAAAACTACCTTAACAAAAACATCCTTTTGGTTAGCTACCCTCAAAAAATCCCTGTGTTCTTTCCAAAACGATTTTAACCCGGTTAGAGAAGGTAATTTTATATCCATGGCAATGATGTCTATCAACTCAATAATTTGGTCTAATTGATAAGGTAATGTCCCATTGGTTTCCAGATATATTTGGACTTCAAACCGTTTTTTTATTTCACTGATTAATTCTTTCAAGGAATCCGTTTGTAATAATGGTTCTCCACCGGTTAAACAAATTGTTGGGTAGTTCTGCACATCCCCTTTTATTAAATCAATTAACAAAGGAATGGCAAGGGGATTAGGAATTGTTCGTCCTTTATTTAAAGTCATTATTGAACAACCCTGTGGTATCTCCCAGGCCTGTGGAGTATCACAAAACCGACACCTCAAATTGCACCCTGCAAATCTAATAAAAACCTGCGGCTGACCGATGTATATCCCTTCTCCTTGAATACTGGTAAAAACTTCAACTAAATTCACTTTCGTTTAAATTTTATTACACCCCTTATTTCTCGAAAATTTTTTATTTTTTTACTTTTCAACAAGATCAACTCCACTTTTTTAAAAAAGATTAATGTTTTAACACATAAAATTAATAATAAAGAAAAATTTATAACCTTATTTTCACCCTTCATCCCAAAAACTAAAAAGAATGTCATCCTGCACTCTACACAGAATTATACCACAAAAAATGAGAAAATGCAAGAAAAATTAAAGAATTACCAATAATTTTTCGAGCTGTGCAACCAATCTTTTTATTGGAAACCGCTAAAGCGGTTAGTCC
>JASEHU010000201.1 GCA_030018635.1 bacterium | reverse complement strand
CCCGATACTTAGTCAAACTGGAATCTATGAATTGGCGATGATTTTAACCAGGAAATTTCCAAAACAAATTGTCAGACATCTGGGCATATTGGCAACCAGGGTATGAGAGGAGGGAAGGGAAGGGATATATCCCATATTTTTATTTGAAAAAGATGGGATGTGTCCCTTCCTTTCTGAAAAATGAATATTGGGTTAATAAGTGGTAGGTATTTTCCTCATGTGGGGGGAGTACAGGCAGTTGTTGATAATTTAACAAAAGGGTTAACTGTAAGAGGACATAATGTCTATATTATCACTTCTAAATCACCATGGAGTTTAAAGTCTTATGAGGTAATTAATGGTATAAAAGTTTATCGGACATTTCTTGGATTTTTTGGAGGTTCTTTAAAGGCATCTTTAGCATTCCCATTCTTATCCTTTTATAGTTTTATCAAAATAATAAAAATTATTCGAGATAATCAGACTGATATAGCAAATCTGCATTTTGTTGATGGGAGTGGATTTTATGTATTATTGCTTAAAAGAATATTAAAAATTCCAATAGTAGTAAGTGTACATGGTAATGATGTACAAATATTTCCTAAAAGGTCAAGAATACGAAAATTATTATTAAGGAATATATTGAAAGAGACTGATTTTGTAACTGGGTGTTCTAATAGTTTACTCAAAGATGCTAAAGAGTTAGTTCCTGAAATAGAAAAGAAGACTATTGCTATTCATAATGGCATTAACCTTAATGAATTTAAATCAAGGGAAATTTATAATAACCCTAATCCTTATATTTTTGCTATGGCTCGTTTTGAATATAAGAAAGGTTTTGATATTTTAGTAAAGGCTTTTAAATTTGTGATAGAGAAATTTCACCGTTTTGAATTAATAATTGCAGGTGATGGCCCTGAAAAATCTACAATTCAAAAAATGGTTAGGGAATTTAATCTTGAGAAAAATGTTAAATTAATTGGTAAAATGAATAGAGACGAAGTTGTCAAGTTATTTAATGGTTGTGAATTCTTTGTGTTATCATCAAGGATTGAACCGTTTGGTATCGTCAATTTAGAGGCAATGGCAGCAGGAAAAGCAATTGTAGCTACAAGGGTTGATGGAGTTCCAGAAATAATTACTAATGGATATAATGGCATGTTGGTAGAACCCAATAGTCCTGAGGAACTAGCAAAAGGTATAATATATTTAATAGAGAATAAAGAGATAAGGGATAAAATGGGTTTAAATGGTAGAAATCTGGTAGAGGAATATCAGTGGGATAAAGTTATAGATAAGTATTTGGAAGTATATGAGAAGGTTATGAAGTGAAAAACGAGGTAAGTTTTTTTATTGAGATAGATACAAATTAGTGGTAAGATATTTGAAATAGCATCCCAAAAGAGAAATTTGCTGAGGAGAGTGAGAGATTAGTGCAATGAGAATATCTTTTGTTTATCCAGAGGTAGAATTGGAAGCCAGGGGTAAATTTTATCATGGAATTGCCTCTTTAATAGCTTATTTGAGACAGTTTGGACATAGATGTAGCTTTATAAGAGTAAATAATTTATCCGCTCAACAGCAGGAGTACGAATCTTTTCTCAGAAGAGAAGAGATTGATATTGTTGCATTCTCGGCTACTACGAACATGTTTCCTTGTGTTGCTGCACTTGCACCATTGACTAAAAGAAGTTCAAATGCGATAACAATTTGTGGAGGTATTCACCCTACCATTAATCCAGAGGAAGTAATTACTACAGAAGGGATAGATATGGTTTGTGTCGGTGAAGGTGAATTAGCCCTTGCAGAATTATGTGATATGCTCCAAAACGATAAAGATATCACTAATATTGCTAATATTTGGGTAAAGCAAGATGGAAAGATTTACAGAAACCAACCCCGACCACTTATTGAAGAGTTAGATATTCTCCCGTTCGTAGATAGAGAGATCTTAAGTTATAAAAATACATTTGATTTACAAACAAAACACGGTGTGTTTATGGCATCCCGAGGATGTCCTAATAGGTGTTCCTATTGTTGTAATCATATTTTAAAACAGATATATCCAAATAAGGAAAAATATGTTAGATTCAGATCGGTTAGCCATATCATAGAAGAAATCGAGAAAGTTGTTCTTGATTTTCCATCTATTGAATTAATTAGTTTTCACGATGACATTTTACCTCTTAATAAATCGTGGTTCAAAGAGTTTGTTGATACTTATCGGAGAAAATTCAGCCTACCTTTTGAACTTAATTGCCATCCAAACCTTGTAACTAAAGAAATCGCAAAAATAGCAAAGTCTGGGGGATGTATTAGAATAAGTATTGGTATTGAGAGTGGTAACGATTGGGTAAGAAAGGAAATTTTGAATCGTTCTATTGCTAAACAACAAATATTAGATGCTTTTTCAATTTGCAATGAATTGGGGATAAAAACCTTGTCTTACAATATGATTGGTCTTCCGTTTGAAACTCGTCGTAAGATTCTTGATACTATCCAGTTAAATGCCCAGGTGAAACCACAGGGTATGCAGATTTCAATTTTCTATCCATATCAAGGAACAAAATTATTTGAAGTTTGCCAGGAGGAAAAACTTTTATCTCAAAAAAAGTGGGTAAAAAATTACTTTAAAGATACTATATTACAATTAAAAGATTTGACCCCAGCGCAGTTAAAGACATTTTTAGTTATTTTTAAACCACTCGTGTGGGCTTTTTCTAAATGTGAGGCTCTTCCTATTTCAACAGGAAAAATAGTATATGGAGGGTTAGAACTATTTACTTTAGGAATTACAAGCCGACCATTAGTGAATATTTTATTACCTTTATTGCAGGGAACTTATGTAATACTGAGATTCCTTAAATATAAGATGAAAAGGGGGAATAGGGTTAAACCTTGAATGTGTTTTCTATATTCAAGGTTTGACCCCAACAAGGAATGAAAAGATTTGAGCGTGTATTGTTAATTAATCCTTCATATCCCCATAGTCACTATCCTATGGCTTTTCGACCTTTGGCGGGCTTGGGATATATTTCTCAGGCATTGGAAGATAATGGGATAGAATATAATTTTATTGATTTAGGGTTAGGTTACAACACTAAAGATTTAAACCAGAAGATATATCTTTTCAAACCAGATTTAATAGGTATAAGTATGATGACTTTCAAGTATGCTAACACATATCTTTTAATGAAAAAGATAAAAGATTCATACCATGATATAAAAATAGTAACAGGAGGAGCTCATATCTCTACTTTGCGTGAAAAAGTTTTATTAGAATGCCCAAGTATAGATTATGGGGTAGTTTTAGAAGGAGAGGAGAGTATCGTTGAATTATGTCAGGGAAAGGAGATAAAAGAAATTAAAGGGTTGATATATCGGAATGAAGAAGATGGACAGATATTATATAATGGCGATAGACCATTTAATAAAGAGTTAGATAAAATTTCTTTCCCAAGATATAATAAATTCGAACTAAGTAAATATACTGAAAAAGAGATTCCAATAGTTTCCTCGCGTGGATGTCCATATAACTGTATATATTGTCCTGTTTCATTAGCTATTGGGAAAAAACTCAGGGTGAGAAGTCCTGAAGGAGTAGTAACCGAATTAGAATATTGGTATAATAAAGGATATAGACGATTTGATTTTGTAGATGATAATTTTACTTTTTATAAAGAAAGGATATATGAAATATGTAATGGGATAGAAAAAAGAGGTTTTAAAAATTTAGGATTACATTGTGGAAATGGTCTTCGGGCAGATAAAGTAGATATGGATTTATTGAAGAAAATGAAGTCGGTAGGATTTAACTATTTAGCCTTTGGTGTTGAAGCAGGAAATAATAAGGTATTGAAAGCACTTAGAAAAAGCGAGAATATTGATGTGATTGAGAAAGCTATTAAGGAGGCATGTGATTTGGGAATTGATGTTTCTTTGTTTTTTTTAGTTGGTTCTCCAGAGGAAACATTGGTTGATTTTGAAGAATCTATAAGTTTGGCAAAAAGATACCCTGTTAAGGATGTCAGATTCTATAATATAATACCATATCCTAATACTGAATTGTATGATTGGATAGATAAAAATAATTACTTTTTAAAAACTCCAGAGTCATATTTAAATGATGCTTCCAGTTGGAAAAACGATCCGATTTTTAGAACACCTCAAATGTCGAAAGAAGATAAGAAAAAGGCATTGAAATATGGAGAGCAAATTAGAAGAAAAATTAGAAGAAAAAGTATAGAACGAAAACTTAACAGATATGGCTTGTTGGGTAAATTGGGTGCGTATCTTTATATATCTAACTTTTATCAAAATAATTTATCTGCAAAACTCAATCCATTGATTAGAAGGATAGTAAAGAAAAAAGAGGGGAAAGGGGAATAGGGTCAAAAGGTTTGACTCCAATGCTCCCCCTGAAAGGAAGATTACAATGAAAACAGCAGTAGTAATTCCGACTTATAACGAAAAAGAAAACATTCAAAAATTAACAGAGGCAATTCTAAATCTTAATCTGGATATTCAGGTGAGCAAACGCAACAATTAAATTTTGGAGGGTAGAAAGAGGGTAGCAAGAAGATT
>JASEHU010000200.1 GCA_030018635.1 bacterium | reverse complement strand
TTTGTGTTCTTTGTGTGAGAAAAACCCACAAATTTAAGTGTCATGGAGTACTAGTAGTAATTGATTCTCCTCAAAATTAATAACCTTATACTCCCTTTCAAAATCCTCTTTATTGGCTGATGTATGAACGGTATTTTCGAGTATGTTTTCAGTATATGCTCGCCTGATAATACCAAGTGCTGCCGCTCTTAACTCTTGAATCGCATTTACCCCTTCGTATAATAAAGCTAATGAATATTTATTACTCATAAAATCCACTAATTCTTCATAAAAAGATTTATCCTTGTGTGGACTATAAAATTCCTTCATTGTCTCCGGTGTAGGGGTTATAATCTTTGCCGAGATGATGGACATGCCTGCTTTAGAGAATGTATCGATTACATTACCCAATCTTGGGTCATGAGGTATGTTAAATACATTAGGTTTTATAAGGATTAAACTTTGTTCAACCTGGTCTTTTTTATCCTCAGGATAGACAATGGCTTCTTTTAGTGGCCCGCTACAGGATTTATATTTATTCCACATAATCTCCAATTGAGCATCTGCCTCTTGTTTATTTAAAGGTGCTGAGGCAGGAAACTCAATAAGTAAATCCGTCTTCGTCTTATAAAAAAATCCATACCTGCCTAAAATAGTAGTTCCATTTCGATGTCTGACATCACCCATTAAGTGACTGATTCTATTGATGGCATCCTCTCCTTCTATCACCACATTAAATACCCTTTTTTGCTTATACTTCCTTCTATCATAATTTTCTTCACTGATGAGCATCTGTTTAAACTCATTCTGGATATCTTTTTCTTCTTTAGTTTCGGGTAAGGATAATGTTTGACAAAAATCATAGGCAAAATCAGGAGTTAATGAATAAACATTTGCGGCAATAATGTTTAAGGGAGCGTCCCCTTCTGGCATAAGGCGAATCATACTCAAGATATCCCCAGTAATCGACCGCTCAAGTGCGGGTAAATAAATATTTATCAATGTTCTTTCTTTAGACATACTTTTACTCCTTATCTTCTTTTCTTCTCTTTCCTTACACCCCTTCGTGTGAGTAACGGTTCAAGTGTTTTCAAAGTTAATCGATGGATTTCTGTTCCTATTTATTCTCTTCCTTTGGGTCAGGAATGAATTTTACCTTTTTTTCCCCTGGTCGCATCATGCCTATTTGACGCGCTAAATCCTCAATTCGGGTTGGGTCTGTTTTTAATGCCTTTATCTCCTCCATCAAAACCTTGTTCTTTTGGTTTATCTTTTCTATCTCTTTGGTTAGAGAGGCAATTTGCTTTTTTTGATGAATAATAGGGACGATACTATTTATTCCAAGAAAGAGGATAATTAGTGAAATTGTCGTCCATAGTAATAATTTTTTCCTTAAAACCTTCTTTTTTTTACGAAGGTTGTCATCTGGAAATGCCATTTTCACCCCTCCCAAACAAATTATTAATTACTCCCATAGACTCCAATTGTTCCAAGTTCTTCCTCTATCCGTAATAATTGATTATATTTGGCTACCCGGTCGGTTCGGGATGGAGCGCCTGTTTTTATTTGACCGGCATTAGTGGCCACGGCAATATCGGCTATCGTGGTATCCTCTGTTTCTCCGGAACGATGAGAAATAACCGTTGTATAACCTGACTGCCTGGCTAATTCTATGACATCGAGTGTTTCTGTCAGGGTGCCGATTTGATTCACCTTAATCAAGATAGAATTAGCTGTCTCTGATTCGATGCCTTTAATTAATCTCTTAGAATTGGTAACGAATAAGTCGTCCCCAACAATTTGAATTTTGTTTCCTAATTCCTGGGTGAGATTTTTCCATCCATCCCAATCATCCTCAGCCAGACCGTCCTCTATGGAGATGATAGGGTATTTTGCCACTAAGGATTTGTAATAATCGATAAGTTCATCCGAAGTCATCACCTTGCCCTGTCCTTTAAAATTGTATTTTCCATCCTTGAATAATTCTGTAGCCGCGGTATCTATGGCTAAAAATATATCTTCACCAGGCTTATATCCTGCCTTTTCAATAGCCTCAAGAATTATCTCCATCGCCTCTTCAGTTGAAGAGAGGGCAGGGGCAAATCCACCTTCATCACCAACAGATGTGGCATACCCCTTTTGAGTCAGTACCTTTTTAAGTTGATGAAAGGTCTCTACTGCCGAACGTAACCCTTCTGAAAAGGTTAATGCCCCGGCCGGCACAATCATAAACTCCTGGATGTCAATTGGATTATCCGCATGTTTGCCACCATTGAGGATATTGAGCATAGGCACCGGCAGTACCTTTGCATTTACCCCACCTAAATATTGATAAAGAGGTAATTCTACGGCTAAAGAGGCAGCTTTGGCTACGGCTAAAGAAGTCCCTAATATCGCGTTAGCCCCAAGTTTCTCCTTGTTTTCCGTCCCATCTAAATCGAGCATTATCCGGTCAATCAATGTCTGGGAGGTAGCATCTTCACCTTCTAATTCCGGGGCAATAATATCATTAACCGCATCGACTGCCTTTTGGACACCTTTACCCAAATACCTATTATTATCGCCATCCCTTAATTCTAAAGCCTCATGGGTTCCGGTAGAGGCTCCGGAAGGGACAGCGGCTCTTGCCCTTACCCCACATTCTAACTCTACCTCCACCTCTACGGTTGGATTTCCCCGTGAATCTAAAATCTCCCTTGCCCAAATATCTACAATTGCCGTCATTTTTAATTTCCTCCTTTTTGTCTTAATTTTTCTAAAAATTGTGTATCCTGATTGCCCAGTTCCTTTGATTTATTCCATAATTCAACGGCCTTTTCCTTCATACTCCTGGCATAATAAACATCACCCAAATGCTCACAAATAACCGGGTCATCATTAACCAATTCATAAGCCTTCTCCATCTCGACCAATGCCTCATCTAACCTTCCGGATTTATAATAAGCCCAGCCTAGACTATCGATATAGGTGCCGTTGTCCGGTTTGAGTTCCAGTGCCTTTTTAATTAATTCAATCGCCTTCTCTAAATTAATCCCTTGTTCGGCATACAAATAGCCAATATAATTATAGGCATTGGCATTTCGTGGGTTCAATTCGATACACTTATAAAAACTCTCAATGGCACGAGCCCGCATCTCATTATTGTCATAAGCTACACCTAAATGAAAATAAGCCGTTTCATCCTTGGGGTCTAACTTAATTGTCTTTTTAAAGGCCGCAATAGCCAGACGATATTGCTTCTTTTCATTATAAAGCATGCCTGATAACAGGTGTAATTTTGGATTTTTGGGCTCAAGTTTCAAACAATGCCTTGTAGTTTTAATGGCTAAATCATATTCTTCAACAACACTGTATAAATAACTTAATCGAATATACGCCTCTTTGAACCTTTGACTGGATTTAATTACCTTCTCGAATTCAGCAATAGCTAATTGAAATTCCTTTGTCTTTTCATAAGCCAACCCTAATAAAAAATGACTTTTAACATCATCTGGGTCATTTTCTAAGACAAACTTTAAGTGGGCAATGGCGGGTTCTAATTCGTCATCCGAAAGATGGAGTAAAATCAATCTCCGCCGAATATCTAAATTGTTCGGGTCAAATATTAATCCTTTTTGATAGAATATCTTTGCCTTCACAATATTGGCATTTTCCTCATAAAGGGCGGCCAGGGTAAAATAAATACCGCTATCTTGAGGCATCAGGCTAATAGCCTTTTCTAAGATAGCAATAGACTGGGTATACATCTTCAATCTAATATAAACATCACTTAATTCTAAGTAAGAAAGTGGAAAGCCCGGTTCCAATTCTAAAGCTTTTGTATAGGATTTAATGGCTTCAGGGTAATTCTTCTGTTGGGTATTTATGAATCCCAGAAAATAATGGGCGACATCATTAACCGGGTCTAATTCTACCACCCTGGTAAATTCTTTAAATGCTTGAGCATATCGTTTTTGTCCAAAATGAATCTTTCCAAGGATAAAATGTGCCTGGCTACAGGTAGAATCAAGGGTTATCGCCTCTTTGGCATATTTTTTTGCCAGGGATAAATTCCCTACGGTGAAATAATTTATGGCTAAACTACTTTTAATCACCGCATTGGTTTGGATTTTATCTGCCTGCTCGTATTCCTCGATAGCCTCTTTTATCTTTCCTTCCTGGTCATAGATGACACCCAGACTAAAATGTGTGTAGGCATCGATGATGGATGAACTAGCCTCAGATGATACTATAAGTCCTATAAGTCCTATAAGTCCTATTATCTTTTTTTTCTTCTTCATTTTCCTCCAATTATTTTATCGGTTAGAATGGTAATTTTATCCGGTAATACTTCACAGAAACCACCTTCGATTTCAAAGTCTTGTGGTGCTTTTTCTTGTTTGATGCGTAATTTACCCTTGCCTAAGGTAGTTAAAAGAGGTGCATGGGAGGGCAAAAAACCTAATTCGCCCAAACTTCCCGGGCAAATAATCGATTCTGCCTTACCTTCTAAGACTAATTTTTCCGGGGTAATAAGTTTAAAGTCTATCATATTGTTTTTCCCTTTTACAGTGATTGGTAACTGCTCAGTGAACGGTGGAAAAATAAGTGGAGATTGGTGGAGATTAAGTGGAGATTG
>JASEHU010000001.1 GCA_030018635.1 bacterium | reverse complement strand
GCTTCCAATTTCTGACGGAGTTGAAAAATTGGTTCGGATTAAAGGTGTTGGCAGATGGACAGCAGAACTTGTAATTGTAACATGCACTGACCATAAAGAAGTGCTGCCAGCAGGAGATCTTGGAGTAAGGCGGGTAATATCAAATTTTGCTTCAAGAGATTTGATGAGCGAAAAAGATATTAGAAAGTTTACAGAAAAATGGGGAAAGTTTAAGGCTTTAATAATCTATTATTTAATATGCAATGAAAGGTCGAATAACTAAAATTAAAAGGAGGTGAAAAACATGCTGGACAAAAAGTTAGCACCTATATGTGGATTGTATTGTGGAACCTGCGAATACTTTGGAAAGCAATGCCAAGGATGTGGTAATGTGAATGGCAAGCCGTTCTGGACAACTCAGATGAAGGTTGAAGTTTGTCCTCTGTACGATTGCTGTATTAACAGGAAACAGTTAGAGCATTGTGGACTGTGTGATGAATTACCATGCCAGACATTTACAGGTTTCTATGACCCATCTCTAAGCGAAGAAGAGGCAAAGAAAGCAGTTTCTGCCCGACATCAGGAACTTTTGAAGAGGAAGGAAATAGGCACAGAAAAATGGCTTGAGGGAAAAGAGGCCTGTAAGAAATAGAATTTTGGCGTGATTAGGAACTCTGTAAGATTTTACACAGATTACAATGGGTTATCACTAAAAAAGGACCGCTCTGAATTGGCATCCCGCGACCATTAGAGGGCGACAAACAGGTAGACCAAATGGAAGTGATATCTGTGCCCTCTGGCTTTATTATACCTGTTAATTAAAGAGTGTCAACTTTTTATTAGGGGGCAGGTTGAAGAAAAATGACATTAGAAGAAATGTTAGATAAAACAGTTACTGATAACCCAAATAAAATTGCTATATCATTTAAAGATGAAGATTTGACATATTTCGAATTACAAAGTAAAATTAATAATTTCGCATCTAATTTAAGTGCACTTAATGTAAGTTATGGAGATAGAGTTGGTCTATTATTCAATAATTCCCTTGAGTTTATCATTAGCTTCTTTGCTATAGCTAAAATCGGGGCAATTTCTATACCGTTAGACATAAGATACAAACCAGAAGAATTGAAATTTATCTCCGAGCATTGTGATATAAAAACCTTAATTACAGCTAATGAGTTTGTAGATAAGGTAAATAAATTAAGTAACCTTAAAAATTTTATTGTAAGTGGACTAAAGCGTGAAGATAACATATTATCTTTTGAAAAACTACTAGAGCAAAAATCTTATCAGGATATAAAGAGAAATATTAAAACCGAAGATAAAGCCCTTTATCTTTATACTTCTGGTTCAACGGGTAAACCCAAAGGTATAATACGCACGCATCGGAATCTTATTAATGAAGCAGAAAATGTTGCAAGTACAGAAAGAATTACAGATAAAGATAATATTTTGGGGGTTATACCACTATTTCACTCTTATGGATTGGGACATTGTATGTTAACTTCTATTAAAACAGGCGCTACACTTGTTCTTTTGGATAGATTTGTCCCACATGAGGTTATCAGAATAATTAAAACTAAGTCAATAAGTATATTCCCAGGTATACCTTTGGAAGAATAAAGATAGAAGTCAGACCACTACTATTAATCAAAGCAAAATATAATGATGTAGTTATTAACTCTATTGTACAGGATGATTGGCATGTTAGAGTCCATGGTGCCAATGGCGAACCAAGAAATGTAACGACACTTAAGCCTGATGATAAAGTGTTAGCCCATATAACTAATCCTGGTAGTAGACATGTAGGAATAAAGGTTGAAGAAATAATTATCGAAGTGTAAAGAATCCTTCTTTATCCTGCCTTAAGGTTATAATAGAATGAAACAATTCAAGTTAAAATATAAGAATGATATTTTTGACTATATTTCAGAACTTATAGATATAATAGAAAGAGAAGGATTTTGTAAAGGAATAGTTATAAGAACAAAAGATATCCAGGTAGAGCAGCGAGTGAAAAATGCGTGTAAGCTCTGTGATTCTTTTAATAACTGCTATTCATGCCCTCCTTATTCCTGGAAAATAGAAAAGACAAAAAAGATTATTAGTGATTATGAACTAGGAATAATGCTTGTTCTCCGTATAAAAGACATTCCTCCTCGTCTAATGAAGATACCGTTTATAGCTTTCTTCTTACAGTTAATCTTTGTCCGAAAATATGTAAGAAAACTTCATAGAATGGTATTAAAACTGGAAGGAATAGCTAAAAAGGATGGATATGAAGTTCAAGGTTTCATTGCTGGGCCATGCTTGCTCCATCTAACCAAATGTGGAGCAGTAGATAAGAGTGGGTGTAAGCTTCCTAAGATTAGAAGATCTTCACTGGAATCTACAGGTATAAATGTATATAGGTTAGCTAAATTTTATGGAATTAAGATCGATAAGAAGTTAGAAGATGTAGTTCACCTGATAGGACTCCTCCTTATCAAAAAATTAAAGGAGCATGAAAACGTTATACAGATTACCGAATTAAAACTTGAAGATGAGTATAAAATTGAGACAACTTCTTTAACAGATATTTATGAAAAGATAACCGTAGAACATATACAAAAGGAGGTTAAAAAGAGGTATGGGGAGGGTAATTTATTCATTGCATTAAATAAAGACAGTTCATCCAATGAGGATGGGATAGAACTAAATAAATTCATTGATATTATAGAAGAGAATGGGTATGAAATAATAAATTATGGATATATTAATTCATTGAAATCAAGATTAAACTTGCAGCAAGTTACAAGAGATAAGAATAAAATGTTACTCCTGAGAATTCCTATTATTGCATATTTAGTCTGCATCTATTTAAAAATAAGATTAAGATGGGAATTCTTATTTAAAAATAAAAAGATTGCTCATAAAGTTTATGTATTGGGGAAAAAGAGCCCTTCCAAAATTTCTCTTGAAAAATTATACCATAAATGTTATAATAAGGTAGTGTCAAAAATAGTATGAAAGAAATATGAAAGAAAAGTTTATCGCTTTTTTCCACACCAAGGTATGTATTAGTCTATCTTTGTCCTCTGAAGGGAGGATAGGGCAACGCTGAAGAGCGACCTGAGCGCCCTTCAGACCACATACAAGGTATGTCCTCTGAAAGGTATTTTACCCTTTAGAGGAGAAGGTTAGATATATCTTGGAGTGGGTAAGACGGTAAACTTATGGTCAAATGGGGGGAGGAGGCTAAAGGATAAATAACCTCTTTAATCATCGCGACTTAGAAAAAAATTGCAGTAAAACTTTTGACATTACCATTCTATAAAAAAGGAGTTGTTATGGAAGTAATAGTTTTTATTATCGTTATTGGTGTTATTTGTATCCCTGTTGTTGGTGTTATTTGTATTTTTAAAATAAATAGCCGTTTAAAAAAAATGCAGAGTGGATTAAATCTCGATCTATGTGAAATTACAAACGCGATAGCTCGTATGGATATGCAGATTCATTCAATACGGAAAATAGTTGAAAAAGATATTCCCCAAGAGGTTAAGGAGTATGAAGAGTCTCATGTTGAACCGGAACTGGAACCGGAACTGGAATTGGAGGAAAAAGAGGTTGAAGAAATTCTTTTTGTTGAGGAAGAGCCGGAAGTTGTAATGCCTACGACGCCAGTGGAGGTAAGAGAACTCCGGGAGAGAGCACCAAGAGAAAAAACAAAGTTTGAGGAGACTGTAGGGGATATCTTAAAGAGAATTTGGAGTTGGATACTGGTAGGTGAAGACTATAGACCAAAGAATGTTTCTATGGAGTATGCGGTTGCAAGTACATGGCTGATGCGGTTAGGGATTATCGCTTTGGTGGTTTGTATAGGTTATTTCTTGAAATGGACAATTGATCAGGGGCTATTAGGACCGGATGGACGGATTGCGCTTTCTGTATTAGCCGGAATTACAATGTTGGGTGTGGGTATAAGGAACTTACAAAAAAAATACCATATTCTTGCTCAAGGGTTTATAGGAGGAGGATTGGCTGCTCTTTATTTTAGTATTTATGCAGCTGGCCTGATGTATTATAGGATTTCACTGCCGGCATCTTTTATTTTAATGATTCTGGTAACTATTGTAGCCGGGGTATTAGCCTTGAGAGCAAACTCACAACTGATAGCTATTTTCAGCATTATAGGCGGTTTCTGGACACCTATTATTTTAAAAATACCCGCGGCAGGGCTTATGGTTCTGTATAGTTATCTGTTATTACTTAGTATCGGCATCTTTGGTATTGCTCATGTAAAGAATTGGCGTCTGCTAAATTATTTAGGGTTTGTTTTTACCTGGTTGATTTTTTCCCAGGGTCTTTCAATATATGTGCCAGCTCGGGATTTTGTAACAACAATAACCTTTCTTTCTCTGTTATTCATTCTGCATTCAGTGATTGTTTACTATTACAACTTAATAAAATGCAAAAAATCAACAGCACTGGAGATAACACATCTGTCGTTTAATTCTTTCTTATACGCTATGACTTCTTATTGGTTGATAATCCAGGCACATGACAGGCCATGGCCGGCAGTAATGGCTGTTGGATTAGGCATTTTTTATATAATACATGTTTTTGTATTTCTTAAAAAACGATTTAATGATCGCAATCTTCTGATTGTTCTAATAGGTATTGCAGGATTTTTTACGGTTTGGGCAGTTCCTTTAATTACTGAAAAGGAAACACTTACTATTTGTTGGGCACTACAGGCATTCTTCTTCCTTTGGATGGGTCTGAAGATGAACAGCAATTTACTTGTTACGCTATCTTCTATTTTATACTTTTTGGTTATGGGAAGATTTACTTTTTTAGACATGCCAGGGAATTTTGCCAATTACAGTTGGGATAATGTTCCAATGATTGAGTATTGGAAGGTATTTTTTGATAGGATTTGGACCCTTGGAATGGTTATCGCTACATTCTTCGGAGGTTTTGTTTTGCATAAACATAAGATTAAACAGATTTCTGCCTTCGCTGTAGATGAAAGTAGTAATACTAAATTGTTGATATCCAAATCGGTATTTCGTGAAATAATGTTTTGGTGTGGGGTAGTTTCTTTCTTTTTCGTGATGTACTTTGAACTTTTTCAGATGTTTTATTACTGTTTACCTTTACAAATGCCGATACTCACTATGTTATGGTACGGGTTAGGAGTCTATCTGATATATAACTTTACCAGTAAAAGGAAAAATATTTTTCTATTTGTATCTATAGTGATAATGTTAATTATTTTAGGCAAGCTATTTATCTTTGATTTTGATACCTGGGGATTTATCCACGCAGTGTATGTTTATGAAATTGGAACTATAAATATGCTGATGCGTTTTTTAGATTATGGGTTTATCTTTCTTTTTTTAATGGCACTTATGAAAGCCACACATGGTAAGGATGATCCGATTAATTACGGTAGAGTATTTACAATTGCGAGTACGGTGTTGTTGTTTGTTTATGTTTCGTTAGAAACAAATACATTTTTTCATTGGTACATCCTTGAGTTTCAAGAGGGTTCTATATCAGTGGCATGGGCCATTTTTGCCATAGCATATTTAATCATTGGTATTAGAAAATTAAGTAAAGCCTGGCGTTACAGTGGGTTAATATTATTTCTTGTTGTTGTGGGAAAGGTGTTCTTCATCGATATGTCCGATATGGAAATAGTTCATCGTGTAATAGCCTTCATGATACTTGGCATATTGCTTATAGGAGGGGCTTTTGCCTATATCAAGGCTAATAAAAAGTTTGAAATAAAAGAGGATGCAAAATGAAGGTAATAAAATGGATATTAATTTTATTTGTTGTGGTTGGTGTAAGGGTTGCTATCTGTATAGCAGATGAAGAGCTCCTATATTATAAACAAGCAGAGGTGCCGTCGCTAATCAAAGATGAAATTGGTGTTATCACCCTGGATGCCGATATTTACAAAAATACAGATAATTCGTTTGCTAATCTAAGGATATTTGACGAAAACAATAATACTATACCATATGTAGTTAGAACCCGAAAGGTCAATGAGAAAGTAATAAGTACCTATCCAGTTCCCTTAACTACTTTGACTTTTGAGGAATTGGCGGATAACCGTATAAACATTATCCTGGAGAATAAGAACAAGAAATTGGTTCCTTCTGATATGATTATTCAAACACCAAATAAAAATTTTGAAAAGGGTGTTTCTCTATATGGTAGTAATGATAAAGAACAATGGCATCTTATTGTAGAGAATCAACCTATCTTTGATTATTCAAAATTTATTGATCTTCGTAATATGAGTATTTCCTTTGAGAAGGTACCTTTTACCTATTATAAAATAACGATAGATAATGTCTCGCAACCATTAAAATCATCATTTTCACAAATATTTACTAAATACAGCAAGGAGCAAATTCAAGAAAAATATGAGGCATTTATCCAGTACGAAGGTGCCTTACATATTGATAATATTATCTTTTCTGGAAAGAAAGAGAATCTCATCTATGGGAGAGAAGAAACACTAAAATACCCCCTGAGAATAATAGAAACCTCTATTGATAAGGATAAAAAAACAAGCGAAATTTATATAAGCTCCAATAGGCAGCCTTTAAAAAAAATAGCACTTAAGGTAAAAAGCAAAAATTTTAAACGAAAAGTCATCATTGAAGGTACAGATGATACTACTGCAAACCCAATTTGGTCCGGAGTTGTCTCAAGCGAAATATTCAATATAAGTGCGGGGCAATTTCACAAAGAAAAAATAGAGATTAATCTGCCACTTATATGTAGATATTTACGATATCGTATGAAAATAATCAATCAAGACAATACACCGATTGAGATTGATTCAGCCGCAGGCAAGGGACCAATCCATGAAATACTATTTTTTCACAGGGGTAAAAAGTCTCTAAAAGTTTGCTATGGGGGAGAAGGGTTTGAGGTTCCAAGGTATGATGTTTCTTCTGTGTTAGCTGAATCTTCACCTGTCGGTGGTAATCGTTGGAATATTGGGAAACAACAGGTGAATACAAAAGATACCAGGGGAAAGAAACCAATTTTGTCCTCTAAGGCAATACTTAGTGCTGTTTTGACTATAATGGTTGGCGTTTTAGTATATCTTATTATATATGGTGTAAAGAAAGTTGAAAATAAAGAATAAAAGGTTCTGGGATGGTTCACTTTAGTGTGAAAGATTGCGGGTAAAAGATGGAGTTGAAATTAGAAATTGGAAATTAGAAACTGTGGGGAGAGAGAGGAAACGAGAAGTCCTGTTTTCTAATTTCCAATTTCTAATTTCAGTATTTTAAAATCACAGGAGAGACGATGAAAATAAATCATTCCGGTATAAGAATATTTTTGATAAGCATATTTATTTTAATTACTCCTATTGTTTTTGCCCAGGAAGATTTTGTTTGTGTAGGTGAAAAATTTACTTACGAGGTTCGACTATTAGGGTTTAAAATAGGAACTCAAATAGACCAGGTGCTCGGGAAAGAGATAATAAATACAGAGGAAACCTATCACCTCAAATCAGAGATTAAAACCAATCCTTTTTTTTCAAAATTTTATTACCTGTCAGAACAAATAGATAGTTGGGTAAGAACCTCAAATCTACTTCCAGTGCGGACAATAACGGATATTGATAGAGGAAAATATCGTAGACACTATGAATTTTCAGTGAACCAAACCAATAAAAAGGCGACCATCTTCAATAAACAAAATCAAGAAACTAAAGAGATAAATATTACCGCCAATACCTTAGATTCGCTTTCTTTAATCTATTATTTGAGAAATCAAGAGTTGAAGGTTGGGAATTTATATAATTTTAATCTATTAACCAGGTCTGGAACAGAACAGGTTAAGGTAGCGATAGTTAAAGAAGAAAAGATGACCACACCTTATGGGAATTTTACAGCCCTAATGGCCAAACAAGTTGGTGCAGAGACAGATATTGTTATTTGGTTTGCTACCGATAAAACACATACTCCGGTTAAGATTGCGGTAAAAACTGAGGCAGGATTATTGAGCGCCTATTTGTGTAAGAAAAGTGAAAAGTGAATAGTTAATAGTGAAAAGTGAATAGTGAATAGTGAAGAATGAAGAGGAAATATTAGCTATTTCCTATTTCCTATTCACTATTCACTATTCACTATTCACTATTCACTTATAAAAATGACACTTCCTACCTATTTCTGTCATAAAAAACTGACAGCTAATCCCATGTTTAAAACTTATTAAAATCACCTGATTCCTCATAAATACTATGGATATAAAAGATTCAACCTGTCCTGGCATAAGATTTGCTTACTTAATAAATATAGTTGGGGATTGCGGATTGAAATCTTTTCTCAATCCAAAATCTAAAATCCAAAATCTCAAAGGAGGTGATAAAAAATGTGGAAGGTATTAGCGTTAATAGTGGTTGGAGTGCTTCTTATGGTGACAACATCGGTAAAAGCCGGGAATATGGAGGAAGACGAAAGTCCGGTTGGTGGCTTTGGTGGAGGACCACAGATAGGTATTTACTATCCCGATATGTCCAGGTTCAATGACTACATCAAGAAAGAATTAGGACTTGATGGTATTAAGGATTTGGGCTTTAATGGTGGGACACTTCGCTGGCAAATTAATCCTAACTGGCAGATTGGTTACAATGGCGGTGGGATTTATGGTGCAAAAGAAAAGACAGTCGGGACTGCAGCTAATGTGGCTTGTCTTTACGGTGGCTACCATGGAATACTTGTCTCCTACAAAATTCCCAAAGAAAAATTACCGAGTGATAAATGGGATTTAGCCGTAGGTGGTGGGTTAGGGTTGTTTGGAGTATGTGCTGAACTAGCCTCGGTTAATAAAACCAGTAAAGACCCCCAGAAGTTTTACTGGATGGAAGGGGATACCGTTGGCTACCAATTATTTATCGAAGGAGGATATAAAATCGCTAAAATACTCACTCTCGGTGGTGATATTACCTATCTTTGTGCTAAGATTGATGATTTGAAATGGGCAGGTGAGAAGGTAGGAGACCCATCTGAGATAGACCTGAGTGGGTTTCTGATTAGATTTGGACCAAGATTCCATTTCTAAACAAAAGTTTTCTTTGCAATTTGGAGTGCGGTAGGCAAGCAGACGTACTTACTTGTTACTGCGTTAGCTGAAAGCGAAGGCAAGCCTTCGCACTCCAAGGGTGCGTGTAAAATTTGTGGGTAAAATCATGCTGCCTGTAACTGCTCAGTTAACGGTGGGGTAGAGATTGGTAGAGATGGGTGGAGATCAGGTAGAGATTTATTGTTTTTTTTACCAATCTCCACCTAATCTCAACTTTATCTCCACCTAATCTCAACTTTTTACACCAATTATTGAGCGGTTACAACATGTGGTAATCGCTCAGTTGTCGGGGGAAAGATTATCTTATCCTCTTACCTTCTCATCCTCTCAACTTCATCTTTCCACCGTTCACTGAGCGGTTACTACCACAAAGACACGAAGACACAAAGAAAAGATTATTTTATGGAAGATTCAAAAGAATTCTTCGTGCCTTTGTGCCTTCGTGGTAAATACAATTTCCTGTGCAATCAAAGGAGTAAAATATGGAAGAGGAGGGAATTGTTCTAACAATAGCGGGAAACAAAGCTACTGTTCAGATTGAGGCAGGACAACAAAGATGTGAGCACTGTTCGCACAAATGTGATACTCAGGAGGGAAAGATACTGTTAGAGGCAGATAACTCTATCGGGGCTTCGGTAGGGCAAAAGGTAAGACTCCAAACCTTAGCCTACATGAGAATAACAGGGTCTATTCTCTTTTTTGTCATGCCTACTATTGCCCTTGTTTGTGGGATAGGAGGCGGTATTTATTGGGCAAACAGGTATGGATTTTCCCAGAAGGCAGGAGAGTTAATAGGCATTGCCTCCGGGCTGATATTAGCCGGCATAACCTATTTATTAGTTTATTTGTCCAAAAATCGGTTAAAAAGAAAATTAATTTCAAGAATAGTCGAGATTCAATAAAGGGTTAGTTCGGCATAGGGGAAGATTATTCTTGCTATAAATATGTCGTCCCTATTGGAACTTGGATTCTATAACCATTATTAATCTGGACTTTTGGGGATGGTTCACTTTAGTTTGAAAGATTGCGGTTAAAAGATGGAGGATAGAATTTAAAAGGGAAGATTGGGGTTACTACTTTCTATTTCGGTAGTAGCAAAATGGTGTGCCGAAACATTAGGCACATCATCAGTCTTGTGACATTTTTTTCTTTAACCTCAAATTTATCCATGTAATTTCCTGCCTGCTAATACCTTGACTATATCAGAAATAGAAAGTATCCCACTGGGGAAATACTTAGTTTGTTCACCCCTTTTTACCTCCTGTTGGACTATCAATCGGTGGATATTATTTCTATACATTATCCGGCAGGCCTCTCTCAAATCATCTTCTCTATTGACCGTGATAGCTGGGGCAGCCATTACCTCGCTAACCCTTATCTTACCCAAATCCTCTTCACTTTCCATATTTTCACTCACTACCCTGGCCATATCGGTTTCAGACAGGACTCCAATCAATTCTCCTTCGTCAGAAGTAACAGCTAAGCCACTAACATCGTTATCCGCCAATATTTCCACTGCCTCTCTGACTGAGGCATCTTGTGGAATGGTAATCACCCCGCGCGTCATAACATCCTTTACCTTTAAACCCTTCATTTTCATCACCCCTTTGAAATAATAAGTCTTATAGGACCTATATTTGAGAAAACTTTTAATTAGAGCCGGATTCTTTGATTAATCCAAGGGCAATTACATGGCGTTGAATTTGGTTAGTTCCTTCATAGATTTGTGTGATTTTGGCATCACGCATCATCTTCTCAACCGGGTATTCCCGCATATAGCCATAACCACCAAATATCTGGACAACATCGGTTGTTACCTTCATAGCCACATCTGAGGCAAAAAGTTTACTCATCGCAGACTCCTTTGAAATATCCTTTTCTCCGGCATCAATCATTCTAGCCACAGAATAAGTAAGTGCCCTGGCCGCCTCTATTTGAGTAGCGCAATCGGCTAACATAAATTGTATCCCCTGAAATGAGGATATTGGTTTGCCGAATTGAACCCGCTCTTTCGCATATTTAACCGCTAAATCCAATGACCCTTGAGCAATACCTACGGATTGAGCGGCTACGCCCGGTCTGGCACGGTCAAGGGTTTTCATGGTAACGATAAATCCAAATCCCTCTCTGGCTAACAAATTTTCTTTCGGCACCCGGCAATCCTGGAAGATTAACTCCGTCGTAGCCGAACAGCGGATACCCATTTTTTTTTCTTTTTTACCAAAGGTAAAGCCAGGTGTTCCTTTTTCCACAATAATTGCCGATGCCCCTCGTGACCCTTTGTTTTTATCCGTCATAGCAATAATCACATAGATTTCCGCCTCACCACCATTGGTAATCCATTGTTTTGTGCCGTTAAGGATGTAGTAATCACCGTCTGAAACTGCGGTAGTTTGTATGCCGGAGGCATCACTGCCGGCATCAGCCTCGGTTAGTCCAAAGGCGGCTAATTTTGTTCCCCTGGCTACATCAGGCAGGTATTTCTGCTTTTGTGCCTCGTTACCAAATAAAAGTATGGGAAATGTCCCCAGGGCCGAGGCGGCATAAGTAGTTGTTACACCACCACACGCCTTACTCAATTCCTCTACCGCCAGGCATAACTCAAAACAGCCAAATCCCAGCCCACCATATTCCTCCGGAATATAGACACCAAACAAATCGGCATTGGCCAATGTCTTCATTATTTCGTATGGGAATTTTTCCTCCTCATCCAATTTGGCTGCTGTGGGTCTAATCACTTCATCAGCTATCTGTCGGGCTAAATCCCGAATCATAACTTGTTCTTCCGTCAAAAAATAATTCATTTTAGTCTCCCCCTTTTAAAAGTGAATAGTGAATAGTGAATAGTGGAAAATTATTAGTTTTTAGTTTTTCACTCTTCACTCTTCACTTTTCACTCTTCACTCTTTCCTTTGCATGTTGCAAGGCGAAGTAAGCCGCTCTTTGTTCTGCCTCCTTTTTACTTCCGCCCTTTCCTATGCCATATGTTTCCCCTTTGACCATAACTGCTATCTCGAAAATTCGCTCATGGTCAGGCCCCTCTCTATTAATCACCTTATAAAAAGGAAGGGTTTTAAATTTCTTTTGGGTCCATTCCTGAAAATCGGTTTTATAATCCTGCACATGAACATTATCAGTGATTTTTTCGATTTCTTCTTCAAATTGGGCTAAAATAAAATAGCGGGATTTTTCTAAGCCGGAATCTAAATAAATTGCACCAATTAGGGCTTCCATAGTATCGGCTAAAATAGAATGCCTGTGTCTTCCTTCTGTTATCTCTTCGCCTTTACCCAGAAGTAGATACTTACCCAGTTCTAAATGTTTAGCCCGCTTGGCCAATATCGGTCGGCTAACTACCTTAGCCCGAATCTTAGCTAAATCCCCTTCCATATAATCAGGATATTTCTGGTAAATATACTCACTGACGATAAGACCTAAAACTACATCGCCAAGAAATTCCATTCTTTCATTCTGCAATATACCGCCATTATTACGGTCACTACTTAATTCGTAGGCATAAGATGTATGGGTCAAGGACTGATTTAACAAATCAATGTTTTTAAATTCCAGACTAAGGGCAGATTGCATTTCGTTAAGTTGTTGAATTCGAGTCTCATTCATTAATCTTTATACTCCTTGTATAATTAAAAGTTAAGAAAGGAAAAAATATAGGAATTGAAAATCATAAATTCTTTCCTCTTTCCTCAACTTTTAACTTTTAACTTTTAACTTTTAATTAATCTTCATACTTTTTAACTATCAAACTGACATTATGTCCCCCAAAGCCCAGCGAATTAGATAAGGCAATTTTAACCTCATGACTTCTGGCCTGATTTGGCACATAATCTAAATCACACTCAGGGTCTTCATATTCATAATTTATCGTAGGATGAACAACTCCTTTTTCAATAGTTAGGCAACAGACGATAAATTCTACGGCACCGGCCGCACCCAACATATGTCCTGTCATAGACTTAGTCGAGCTGATAGGAATAGAATAGGCATATTCACCAAAAACAGTTTTAATGGCTTGAGTTTCACATTTATCATTCAGTTGAGTAGAGGTTCCATGGGCATTGATGTAATCGATTTGTTTTGGGGATAATCCAGCACCTTGTAATGCCCGCTGCATGGCCCGACTTGCCCCTTCTCCATTAGGGGCAGGGGCAGTAATATGGTAGGCATCGCCGGACAACCCATAACCAACAATTTCGGCATAAATATGGGCTTTTCTTGCTTGAGCATGCGGAAGTGATTCTAAGATAATTATCCCCGCCCCTTCAGCCATAATAAATCCATCACGGAGTTTATCAAATGGCCTGGAGGCATGTTTGGGGTCATCATTTCGTGTAGAAAGTGCCTTCATATTTGAGAAACCTGATAAACCTAACTGGGTAATAGCGGCCTCTGTCCCACCAGTTATCATCACCTCTGCCTCGCCTCTTTCTATAATTCTAAAGGCATCACCAATAGCATTAGCACCGGTGGCACAAGCAGTTACGACTGCAGAATTAGGTCCTTTGGCACCATATTGAATGGCAACCATTCCTGAGGCAATATCGATAATTAGACTTGGGATAACAAATGGGCTTACCCTGCCTGGTCCCTTTTCTAATAAAACCTTATATTCACGCTCGATTGTTGATAATCCACCAATACCTGAGCCGATATAAACACCTATATTGCCAGGGTTTTCATTACCAGGCAAGTCAATCTTAGCATCTTCAACAGCTAATTTAGCGGCGGCAATAGCCAGGTGACAAAATCTATCGCTACGCCGCACCTCTTTTTTATCCATGTAGAGGCTGGGGTCAAAATCCTTGACCTCACCTGCAATCCGGCAATCATAATCATCTACCGGAAATAAAGTTATCGGTCCAATACCATTTTCGCCACGGACCAAACCTTCCCAGAATTTCTCTTTGCCAACTCCAATAGGCGTAACTACCCCCATCCCTGTAACTACTACCCGATTTTTAATATTCAACAACGAGGCAAGCCTCTTCATTAACTATGCTCCTCAATATAGGTTACAGCATTATCGATAGTGCGTATCTTTTCTGCATCCTCATCTGGGATTTCTATCCCGAATTCCTCCTCAAAAGACATAACCAACTCCACGGTATCCAGGGAATCTGCCCCCAAATCATCAACAAATGATGCCTCAGCGACTACCTGGCCCTCGTTCACTCCCAGTTGATCTATAATAATCTTCTGTACTCTCTCAAATACTGATTCTGCCATTTTTTTTCTTCACCTCCTTGATTTTTACTCTACTCTTCCTATCCTTAAAATTTCGGGACGGTTCATTTTATCGTTTTTACTATGATTTCTTTTAGAAATTGGAAATTGGAAATTAGAAATTGGGGAGAGACTTGTAAACCTAATTTCTAATTTCTAATTTCCAACTCCATCTTTTAACCGCAATCTTTCAAATTAAAGTGAACCATTCCAAAATTTCTTCTTTACATTGCCATTCCACCATCAACGACAATCACCTGACCGGTGATATAATTTGCATCTGGGGAAACCAAAAATTTAACTGCCTGGGCAATATCTTGTGGCTTACCATATCGCTCAAGCGGTATTTTTTCTAAATATTCCTTTTTGATTTCATCGGCTAATTTTGCCGTCATCTCGGTTTCTATGAATCCCGGGGCAACAGCATTTACATTTATCCCTCTTTTAGCCAATTCCCTCGCGGCTGATTTAGTTAGACCAATAACCCCGGCCTTTGATGCCGAATAATTAACCTGTCCTATATTCCCTTGAATACCCACAGTCGATGAAATATTAACTATCTTGCCCGTTCGTTGTTTAACCATTATTTTGGCTATTTCTTTGGTGCAATTGAATGTCCCGGTGAGGTTGACATCCAATACCGCCTTAAAATCTTCAGGACTCATGCGAATAAGAAAGGTATCTCTTGTTATCCCCGCATTATTAATAAGTATATTAATCTTGCCAAATTTGTCAAGAACATTTTTTACCATTTTTTCAACTTGTGAAATATCGGCTACATTTACCTGCAGACTTAGTGTCTGGACATCGAATTGTTTCGTTAACGCCTGGTCTGTTTCATTTGCCTGGTCAAGATTTATATCCACAACCACAATATTTGCACCTTCTTCTGCCAGTGCCTCACAAATTGCCCGGCCAATTCCTCTTGCCCCGCCGGTAACAATAGCCACCTGATTTACCAATATTCGTTCACACATTTTATTTCACCTCACTTAAATATTTTGTTACAAGTTCTTCATAATCAAACAAATCCTGTTGTTCATTTCCACCATTATTTCTTTCTGGTATGATAAAAAGAAAGAGTGGGTTTGTTGCTTTATTAATTCTTTCTTCTATCATTTCACAGTAATTAGAATTTATTTCAAAACCAATGTAATTTCTTTTGAGTTTAATGCAAGCAATTGCTGTTGTTCCACTACCCATAAATGGATCGACAACAACTCCTTGTTCTGGACAACTTGCGTTAATAATTCTTTCTACAATCTCCAGTGGCTTTTGCGTGGGGTGGGTTTCTCTTTCTGGATCTTCTGCGTGAATCCTTGTTACACTCCATAAATCTTTTGGGTTGTATCCAATTTCAAGCCATTTTTTACCCACAAAAATTGAACGAGTCCTTGCTTTTTTAGTTTCTGCATCATAAGGAATTCTTACTGCGTCAATATCAAAATAATAATCCTTTGTTTTTACAAAAAATCCAATATTATCATGAACAGAGGAAAATTTTCTGGTGCTTCCACCCATACTCGGTACTTTTCTATCCCATATAATTTCATTTATCATAATAAGTTTTGTTTTTATATAACTAAAAATCTCTGGACTATGTTGCCATGTTAAAAATATATAAAAACTACCAGTATTTTTTATTTTTGGAATTACTGCATCTATCCATTTTTTACTCCATTTTATATAATCCTCTGGTTTTAATTTATCAGAATTATTTCCGTAATCCTTTCCTAAACAATATGGAGGGTCAGCCACAACTAAATCCACAAAATTATCAGGAATTTTAGATATTCCCTTCAGCACATCCTCATTAAAGATTTTATTTAAAATCTCTTCCATATTCAATCTTTCTCCTTTTGTGGTTTCAATATTATGCTTTTTGAACTATCACGAAGCAGTTTTAAAAATTCTTCTCTTGTTCTATATACTGGGTCATGATGATAATATGCTTGAATTTTATCATTTCTGGGATTCACATAAATTGGCAAAAATTGTGGAGAAAATAAACATAAATAATCAGGATCAAATTTAATATTTATATCCTTAAAACCTATCCCAAAACAAGTATAAATTAAATCATAGGAGGAATTAGCAGCATATTGCATGTAAAGTTTTTCAACTGCTGCTATGTCATTTTTGTTTTCTTTCATGGCAACATTATGAATTTTTACATTAATATAGTAAATTTTTTCATCGATTTTAATTTCACAGTCATGCAAACATGTATCAGGCATATCAAAACTGACATCATCAAGACCCAGTTGTTTTGCTCTAAATTTCGTTTGTTGGGTAATAACCTGTTCAACAAGCCAACTAACGGACCTCGTATGCGGTTTCAGTCCGTAAGGCAATATATCTTTATCAGTAATATCGAAAGAAGGAAGCATTGTTATTAATTTCTTATAAATGCTTTTGATAAAATTAATATCTTCTGTAATTTTATTGATTTGGTTATTGTTCATAATTTATTTCTCGTTTTATACATTAAATTCTTTAAGACTAACCATATTTTCTATATTTTTCACACTTATATTTGATGCTATTCTTCTAATCAATCCTTTTAGCACCTTTTCTGGTCCAATCTCAATAAAGGTGGTTACCCCTTGTTTTATCATAAATCGGACACTATCTTCCCACAATACTGAACCACTAATCTGTTTTGTTAGAGATTCCCTTATTTCATCCGGGTTTGTTATAGGTTTGGCTGTGATATTGGCTATCACCGGTATCTGAAGGTTTTTAATCTCTGCCTCGGATAGAACCCTGGCTAATTTCTCTTGAGCAGGTAACATATAACTCGAATGGAAGGCACCGTTTACGGCTAATGAAATTGCCCTCTTTGCCCCTGCGGCAACTGCCTTTTGTCCTGCCTTTTCCAAACACTCTTTAAGCCCGGAAATAACAATTTGCCCGGGACAATTAATATTAGCTACCTCTACGGATTCTTCCCGGCAAATCCGTTCTACCTCAGCCCTTTCTAATCCGAGGATAGCTGTCATTCCCGCAGGGTATTTTTCTGCCTCTTCCTGCATAAAGAGCGCCCTTTGGTGAACAATGTGCACTGCCTCTTTAAATTCTATCCCACCAGCGGCTACCAAGGCACTATATTCGCCTAAGCTATGCCCTGCCAAGTAAGTAGGTAGTAGGTAATAGGTAGTAGGTAATAAATTCTCCTTTAATACTTCCAAACAAGCAATACTTGTAGTCAATATGGCTGGTTGGGAATATTGTGTTTGGGATAATTTCTCAATCGGTCCCTCAAAGCATAACCTGGTTAAGGGATAACCCAATACCTTATCCGCCTCATCAAAAATCCTTTTTGCCGGCTCAAAATTCTGATAAAAATCATATCCCATACCTACAGATTGTGAACCCTGGCCTGGGAAAACATAGGCTATTTTTTGCAATTTTTACCTCACCACCAGATATTCAGAAAAAGTTTGTGATTTAGGTATCGATAGATTATCTTCAATTAATCCCTGTATATGCATTTCAATTGCAAAATACATATTTTCTTCAGTTTCTTCACGGGTTCGTCCAGTAGCTACACAACCTGGTAAATCAGGTGAATAGGCAGAATAATTTCCATTTGCCTTTTCAATGACTATAAGAAAGCGATACATCGTTATTCTACCTCCTTCAACTTTGCTTGTTTTAATATACTGTTCCATGTCCCAGGAGCTAAATCATCATTAAGATGTCCAGCGATAGTTACCCGACCAGATTTAACAGGATGTTTGTATTGTCGATGACTACCTTTTGTTACGACTAAATACCAGTTATCAGATTCAATCATCTTAATGATGTCACGGATTTTCATTACTCTTTTAATCCTTATTAAAACATCTTCGCTACCATCTAATTACCGTTCCTCCCCAGCATAATCCGCCGCCAAATGAGCTTAAGACAACAACATCCCCCTTTTTCATTCTGCCTTCTTTATTCGCTTCATCTATGGCAATAGCCGTAGAGGCGGATGAGGAATTACCATACTTATGTAAATTTATAAAGATTTTTTCCATAGGGAGATGGAGTCGTTTAGCTACGGCTTCAATAATTCTTAGATTAGCCTGATGAGGGATAAACAAATCCACATCAGACAGAGCTAATCCAGCTAAATGAAGTGCCTTTTTTGCCGCTTTACACATTGTCGGCACGGCAATTTTAAAGACCTCCTGACCACGCATTTTTATATAATGTCCCCGTTCATCTATTAATTTTTGACTAACAGGATTCCTGCTTCCGCCACCGGGTAATTGTAAGATATCACTTTGCGAGCCATCTGCACCTAAATAGCTACTGAGTATTCCCCTACCTTTTTCTACAGGTTGCAAAACCGCTGCCCCTGCCCCATCTCCAAATAAAACACAGGTATTGCGGTCTGTCCAATCAGTAATTTTAGAAAGTGTATCGGCAGAAATGACCAACACCGTTTTGTAGGTATGAGCGGCAATTAACTGCCGGCCTACCTCTAAGGCATAACTAAACCCACTGCAAGCCGCTAACAGGTCAAAGCAAGCTGCATGTTCTGCCCCTATATTTTTTTGCACCATGCACGCTGTAGTAGGAAAAGTCATATCCGGGGTAACGGTCGCTACGATAATCATCTCTACCTTTGTAGGTAAGACATTAGCATCCTTTAAAGCGATTAATGCGGCCCGGGTAGCTAAATCAGAGGATGCCTCATCATCTTCAGCAATCCGCCGTTCAACTATCCCTGTTCTTTGTCGAATCCACTCATCCGAGGTATCGATTATCTTTTCTAAGTCAAAATTAGTCACTACCTTAGAAGGTGTCCAAGAGCCTGTTCCAACAATCCCTACCGGTCTTAATTTGTCCTTTGTCATTATTTTCCTTTGTCAGCGTTAGGTGTCAGATCTCTCCTATGTCCTTGTTCCTCAGTGGAAGGAACAAGGAACGAGGATCAAGGTGAAGAATTGAAGCAAAAACCTCGACCTGTGCAAACGGAAATTCACCTTGAATGTAGAATATTGAATGTAGAATGTAGAATGTAGAATTATGAAGTTTTACTATTTTTCCTGCCTTCCTTTTACATTCTACATTCAATATTCTACATTCTACATTTTACCTGAACGCTTACGAAAAACCTTGCTCCTTGCTCACTTACTTTCCTTTAATACTTTCCTCGATATGGAGGTTGACCTGGTGGTCAATAAATTCGCAGGCAACACGGATACCGTTTTTTATTGCCTTAGCCGAGGATGCCCCATGGCAGATAATGCAAACACCATCTACCCCTAAAAGAGGTGCCCCGCCATATTCTGAATAATCGAGTAATTTCTTAAATTTTTTAAAGGCAGGTTTAGAAAGAAATGCCCCAAGTTTTAAACTAATATTTTTAGATAATTCCCGCTTTAAAAAACCAATTATCATCTCGGCCAGACTTTCACCAAATTTCAAAACCACATTACCTACAAAACCATCACAGACAATTACATCTACCTTACCATTTATAATATCTCTTCCTTCGACATTACCAATAAAATTCAAAGAGGTTTTTTGCAACAGGTCAAATGTCTCGCAGGTCAAGGCATTTCCTTTACCTTCTTCTTCACCAATACTCAAAAGTCCTATTTTAGGATTAGTTTTTTTCAGGATATATCTGGCATAGACATCACCCATCATAGCAAATTGTAGAAGCTGATTAGATTTACAATCTACATTAGCGCCAACATCAAGAAGTATCGATACCCCTTCTAATGTAGGAATTAAGGTAGCAATAGCCGGTCTATTCACCCCTTCTAATCTGCCTAATTCCATTAATGAGGAGGCCATAACCGCGCCGGTATTACCAGCCGAGACAACAGCCTGCACTTCACCTTCTTTCAAAGCCCTTGTGGCTACAACAATTGAGGAGTCCTTCTTGGTTTTAACCGCCTGTGCCGGGGATTCATGCATTTCAATCATTTGCTCTGCATTTTTAATGACAACAGGCATCCCTTTTATGGAATAACGGGATAATTCCTTAGCTACTATCTCTTCTTTGCCAACTAAGGTTATTTGAGCAATCCCATTTAACTCTCCCAATGCCTCGATTACACCGGCAACAATAGCCTCTGGCGCATGGTCTCCTCCCATAGCATCAACCGCAATGCGCATATTATTTCTTCTCCTTTTTCTCCTCTATCCTTAATACCAATCGGCCATCGTAAAATCCACAATCTAAACACACCCGATGGGGTAATTTTGGATGTCCACATTGTGAACATGTAGAAATATCTACCGGTGTTATCTTCCAATGTGTTCTTCTTTTATCTCGTTTTGATTTTGATGTTTGTCGTTTTGGATTTGCCATTTTTCAAAAACCTCCTTTTTCTATTTGTGATTTCGGATTATGGATTTCCCCAATCCACACCCAAATTGATTATCCATAATTTTTAATTACTTGTAATAGGGTGATTAAGTATCATACACTATTTTTTGGTTTATGTCAAGAAGATTTTTTAGGATGTCAATTAAGAATTAAAAGTGTCCACTTTTAATTCTTAATTGACATTGGTGGATTTTTTTCTTGACATATAAGCCAAAATGTATTACACTCTAATAAAATAAGATGCAAAAAGATGGGTTGCAAGAATTGCTAAAACAAGGGGCAGAGGGGTTAGAAATTAACTTCAATGACCCTCAAATAAGATTGTTCTTTGTCTATTTAGATACACTTAAGAGTTATAACCAACAGGTGCATCTAACCGGGATTAAAACCTCAAAGGAAATCATTATTAAACATTTCCTTGATTCATTGACCTGTTTTTGTGGATTTAATCCAGACAAGGGAATGAAGATAATTGACCTTGGTACTGGAGCGGGATTTCCGGGTATACCACTAAAAATTTGTCACCCGGGGATTGAATTAACTTTACTGGATTCAAACGAAAAACAGGTAGATTTCCTGTATCACCTTAAAAATCAGCTATCCATAGAATTTGAAATTTTAATAGGTAGAGCAGAAGATTTGGGTAAGAAAGTAGAATATCGAGAGAGATATGATGTTGTCGTGGCCAGGGCTGTGGCTAAATTAAATACCTTAGTTGAGTGTGCCTTACCTTTTTTAAAAGCAGGGGGGATATTCATTGCCCAAAAAGGGTTTGATATCCAGAATGAGGTAAGCCATGCACAAAAGGCAATAGAGGTTTTAGGTGGCAGGATAAGGGAACAAAAACGAATAATCCTGCCAATCCTTCATGAGGAGAGAAACCTGGTGATTATAGAAAAGCTCAAGTCGTCGCCTTTAGAATATCCTCGAAGGCCAGGAATTCCACAAAGAAAACCATTGAAATGAGTTAGTCTGACCTGTCAGACTCGTCAGACTTAAAAAAGTTAAGGAGGAAAATATTATGGGTAGAATAATTACTATTGCTAATCAAAAAGGTGGTGTAGGGAAGACCACTACGGCTGTAAATGTAGCCGCATGTTTGGCTATGTTAGGCCAGGATTGCCTGCTGGTTGATATGGACCCACAAGGTAATTCTACAAGTGGATTAGGGTTTGATAAACATAAATGTGAGCCGAACATTTATGAGGTTTTGATTGGGAAGGCGCCAATTGACAGGGCTATCCAGAAAACCGAGATGGAACATCTGGATTTAATCCCTTCCAATGTTACCTTAACCGGGGCAGAGATTGAATTAGTGAACATAGAAGAAAGGGAGTTGCAATTAAAGAATGTCCTCACCTCGATTAAAGATAATTATAAGTATATTTTTATTGACACCCCACCTTCCTTAGGATTACTTACCTTGAATTCCTTAGTTGCCGCGGAGACGGTTCTGATTCCTATTCAATGTGAATATTATGCCTTAGAAGGATTGGGGCAACTTTTAGGAACAATTACCCTGGTCCAGGGTAAGATTAATCCTGACCTGAAGGTTGAAGGGATACTTTTGACTATGTTTGATGCCCGAACAAACCTTTCCCAACAGATTACCGCCGAGATTAAAAAATGTTTCAAGGATAAGGTCTATCAAACCATCATCCCGTGTAATGTCCGACTTTCAGAGGCACCAAGTTTTGGTAAGCCTATTATTCTTTATGATATAAATTCAACAGGGGCAGAGTCGTATATAAGTTTGGCCCGGGAAATAATCAACCGTGATGGTGGTCTGGTGATAGAGGAGGTAGTAAAAACCAATGGCTAAGATAAAAAAGAAAAAATCAGAAAAACGGGAAAAAATCCTTCAAGCAAAAAAAATAGGGGTTGAGGCTAAATATAATTATAGCCTTATCGGCCTTGTGCTGGGGATATCCATTTTGTATGTAATTTCTACGCTCTTTTATAGTGGCGGATATTTCTTCTTACCAGTGGATGACTCCTTTTCATATTTTCATTACGCTAAACAATTATCCGCAGGACATCCCTTTCAATACAACTTCGGAGATACCCCTACAACTGGTGTTAGAAGTCTTCTTTACACTATCATTTTGGCCCCGGGATTTTTCATTGGACTAACCGGCAACGGAATGATTTGTTACGCCTTTCTCCTGGGGATGATATTTTTCTTTTTATCTGGTTGGTTAATCTTGCGGATAGCCGAGGGTTTCTTTGGTCGGGAGTTAGGGATAATTGCCGGTCTCCTTTTTCTTCTCAATGGACCAATTAGCTGGGGATATTTAAGTGGGACCGAAATTGGGCTTTTTAGTACGGTAATTTTAGCCACCCTTTATTTCTTCTTGCGAGAGCAGGATGGAGATTACAAAAAGACGGTTATTTTAGGTTCACTCTTAGCCATGACTCATCCAGAAGGGGCGGTGCTTTCCATCTTGTTGGTCGTTGTCCTTATCATCAACCTACTCCTTAATCAAGGGGCGGCGAAATTAAAGAGTATCCTCATTTTTATCCCTGCGATTATTGGAATTAGCTGTGTCTTCTTAAACTTGATTCTAATAGGCAGTCTCTTTTCTACCTTCCTGCAATCTAAATCCCCATTATTTTCCCCCAATATGCCTTTACTGGAGATTTTAGCTAAGTCGATTAAGTTTTATGCCTATCTTTTAAAGGAGATATTTGGAGGCTTTAACGGTGCCTACACAGAGATGATAAGTCCTGATGCCGGACAGACGGCCACCTATTTTGCCCCGTTTGCCTTTCTCTTCTTTTTATTCGGCTCACTACCTTTAGCCGTTAAGGAGATCTATGCCAGGAGATTAGGCATTAATCTTCTGATGGTTATCTGGTTTTTTATGGGGATTGGTCTGGTGGCCATTACCTTCCCCACGGATTATTCCTGGAATATGACACTCATTCCCTATTATCCACTCTTCCTCCTTGGCGTGGTTGTGGGTATTTATCATTTTTCTCTCATGATAACCAATATGGTTACGACCATATCCTTAAAACAAACCTTTTACGGACTATCTTCTTTTTTCATCGTTTTTTCACTATTTAGTACCTCGTTTTTTGTCGTTGCCTATGGTAAGATTTGCAAGGATAATTATCATCAAAAGATGGGATTGGTGAAATGGATAAGAGAAAATATCCCGGCTGATGTCACCATAGCCATGAATGGGATAAATACATTAAGGTATTATGAGAATAGAAATTTTATTGATTTATGCGGGGTGGGGACTAAGGGGTTAGCTAAGGCATATCAAAATGGTGTGGGGAGTATATTTGAATGGCTTGAGGAGAAAAAACTTTATCCGGCCTGTTTTGTCCTTGACCGTTTAGATTTGACTCGTTCAGGATTATTGAAAACAGAGCTTTATTCAGCCAGGGTAGTGGGGGTGCGTCCTATTGAACCGATAAATGTCTATCAAGCAGACTGGAGTCTATCCAATAAGGGCGATGAACCGATGACCTCTCTATCTGGCTATAAATTGGTGGATAAGATTGATGTGGCTAATTTAGATAGTGAGGCCGAACACAAGTATAGATTTTGGGAGGCAGAACCAGGGTTAAATAGCACCACTTATGTTTATACGTTTCCTTGTCTGGATAGACAAATTATGGATGGTGGCCGCAGCCTTTCGGGTGGAGAGGATATGGTGGTAAAAACACAGCCCGGGCAGGAAATGAAAATAGTCATGCGTACAACAGGGGCATTAAAGTTGGATGTGCTGATAAACGGGAAATATTGCCGAAAGTGGATTGATGAAACAAATCCCGGCAATACCTGGTCAGAGTCTTTGGTTACTATCCCCGGCCAATGGGTAACATCAAACTCGACAAAGGTACATATTGAGGTCAGGGATAAACAGCAAGATACCTATTCAGTGGGTTATTATTGGTTTTTCCAGAAATAAATGGCATGGCATAATATCACGAAAGCACGAAAGATAGAAAGTACGAAAACTTATAGATAGTTAATTTAAAAACTATTTCGTGCCTTCGTCCTTTCGTGATTTCGTGATTCTACTATAGATAAATTCACGAAACTCCAGTAGAAGGAGGATTAACTTAAAAGAATGTTTAAATATAAAGAAATTTATTATCCGGTAATTTGGATTTTAATTGTGGCGGTGAGCATTTCCATTTTTTACTTAGGCACAATGTTTTATTATACCAGTGGACATTTATCTGCCCCATTGGATGATACCTTTATCTTTCTTCAATATACCTGGCAGTTTATCCATGGACATCCCTGGCAATATAATACAGGTGACCCTCCGACAACCGGAACGACCAGTCTGATTTATCTCTTTTTCTTAATCCCTGGATTTTTAATCGGGCTGGGTAAAACAGCCATACTTTATTATACCTTTAGCCTGGGGGTAATCTTTTTAGTCATTTCTGGTTGGTTGATGTATAATATTGGGAAGAGGTTAATTAATCATCAGGCTGGGGTTTTAATGAGTCTTTTATTTCTTTTCAATGGACCAACCTTATGGGTTCATTTAAGTGGTATGGATGCTGGATTATTTACTACCTCAATTCTGGCGACAATGTTATCACTCCTTATCGAGTTAGATGATAACGAACAGCGATACAGACGGACTATCTGGTCTGCCTCATTGATGACCTTAGCCCGACCTGAAGGATTTGTCCTATCCGTAATTATCTTTGGTGGCATCTTTTTGTTAAAAGGGATAAAGAGTTATTATTTCCTCATTCCAATTGGATTAGGTATTGGGCAGATAGGGGTAAATTATTTATTTAATGGCACCCTGAGTGCTAACACGATGACGGCCAAGTCTGTCCTGACCAAACCAAATGTTGATTTATTGGACATGTTGGCTACCGGGGGTAAATATTATATTTATATTTTAAAGGATATTTTTGGTGGCTTTAATGGTGAGTTTTCAACCTTAATGGAGACAAATGAAGGAAGACAGGTTAGTGTCTATTTTGCCCCGTTTTCTTTAATCTTTTTCTTGTTGGGTGGTCTTTTTTTAATCCTTAAGGAAAGGTCAAAATTTGGGATGCTCAGTTTAGCCTGTTTTTTTACAGGGACATTAGCGGTCGCCGTCGCCCTTCCCTTTAAATGGCATTGGCATCGGTATCTTATCCCCTACTATCCCCTGTTTCTTATTTTTACACTTTTAGGGGTTTATTATTTTAGTGATTTAATGGGCAAGGTAGTTGGTGGGTCCAAATATGTCTTTTATGGATTAGTCGTCTTCTTATTAAGTTTTACCTTGATGAGTACCATCTATTTTGGTGTTGCCTACGGGAAAAACTGCAAAGATATTTATTTTCAGCAAATAACCTTGGGTGAATGGATAGATAAAAATATCCCGGAAGATGCGGTTATTGCCTTAAATGACCTGGGGGCATTAAAATATTTTGGCAATAGGTATGTCATTGACTTGCTTGGTCTGGGCACTAAGGGCATGGCCCGGTCATGGGTAAATGGTGCCGGGAGTGTTTATGAATATCTTGAGAATTTAGACGCCAAACATTATCCCCAGTATTTTATCATTTATCCTAATTGGTTTGTCTTTGATAGGCTGGGGATGTTAGGGGATGAGGTCGCTCAATTCAAATTGATTCAGCCGACAATTGCCGGCAGTGGGGCACCGATGGTAGTCTATAAAGTGGATTGGCAATTGGCTCATTCAGGGGATGCGGTTCAATCTCCGGATATTTTACAACAATTAGCCGAATATAAATTAGTTGATAGGGTTGATGTGGCCGATGTGGAGGATGAGTTAAGGCATAAATATAAATTTTGGGAATCAGAGCCGGGGATGTATTATGGGATGAATTATCAGGACCAGGCGATTAAACTACCTTGTCTGGAGGCACCGGATAAAATTGTCATTGATGCCGGCAGAATGATTACCGCTGGAGAACGGATGGTAATTGAGACTGAGCCGGGAAAGGATTTGAGGATAATCAAGAGAACCAATACCTTTACCCCGTTAGAGGTTTATATCAATGATAAGTTACTTGGTGTCTGGACACATCGAAATGCAGAGGATAACTGGACCGAGACGGTTTATAATGTTGCCGGAAGCCATATAACCTCAAACAAAACTAAGGTGAGGTTTGAGATATACCGAGAATTAAGGCATCATTATACTTGTTTCTCGGCACATTATTGGTTTTATCAAAAGGGATAAAGTGGATTATTTCTTTTTGGGTAATCGGATTTAGCGGATTAAACGGATAAATATAAGATTAAAATCCGCTTAATCCGATTACTAAATTAACGAAACTTCAGAAAAAGGAGGAATTTAGAAATGCAAAGGATAGCTTTAGGTAAAGGGTTAGAGGCATTATTGCCGGAGGTTAAATCAGAAGGGGAGAATATTCGGGAGGTAAAGATTTCGGAGATTCAGGTAAGTCGTTATCAACCGAGGCGATATTTCGACCCGGAGAAGCAGAAAGAGTTGGCCGATTCAATCAGGGAGAAAGGGGTAATTCAGCCGATTTTATTAAGACCGTCTAAAGAAGGGTATGAATTAATTGCTGGTGAGCGAAGGCTTCAGGCGGCAAGGTCAATTGGATTAGACCGTATCCCGGCGGTAGTCAAGGATGTAGTTGACAGTGAGGCATTAGAGATTGCCTTGATTGAAAATATTCAACGAGAGGATTTGAATCCTATGGAAGAGGCAGATGCATATCAAAGGTTGATTCGGGAGTTTGGTTTAACCCAGGAGAATTTAGCCAAGGAGGTAGGTAAAGACCGCACCTCTGTAACAAACACCCTGCGATTATTAAAATTACCCATTAAAATTCAGGAGCAGATTTCAAACGGGAGTCTCTCGATGGGACATGCTCGGGCAATATTGAGTTTAGAATCCGAGGTTCAACAACTAGAGACTTGCGAACGGGTTATTAAAAAAGGACTCTCTGTTCGCGAGGTTGAATCATTGGTCAAGCGAATGAAAAAGGAGGTATCACCTCAAGTAGATGTTTCACGTGAAACATCACAAGTGAGTGAACCAGATGTCATGCTTGTTGCCTGCGAAGAAGATTTAATGCGGGTGCTGGGGACTAAGATCAGAATTAGGCAGGATGCAAAAGGAGGAGGGAAGATAGAAATCGAATTTTATTCATTGGAAGATTTGGATAGAATAATGGAAAGAATAGTGCCCAGGTCAGATTTGGTGAATATACCTAATCCATAAAGTTATTCTGGTGGTTCATGGTTTTTCCCTTTCTTTGTCAGAGATGTCAGACTTATCGGACAGGTCTGAGGCTAAAATTTGCCCTGTATAGGAGTTTTTATTCCTCGATACCTCCTCAGGTGAGCCTACAGCCACTATTTCACCCCCTGCATCCCCACCTTCAGGACCTAAATCAATAATATAATCTGCGGTCTTGATGACATCTAAATTATGCTCGATAATCACAATGGTATTGCCTGCATCCCGCAGCCGCATCAGGACATCTAATAATTTATGAATATCGGCAAAGTGTAAGCCTGTTGTTGGTTCATCTAAAAGATAGAGTGTTTTGCCGGTAGCCCGCTTACTTAATTCCGCCGATAATTTTATCCGTTGTGCCTCTCCACCTGACAGGGTAGTTGCCGACTGACCAAGTTTAATATAGCCCAGGCCTACATCTGATATCGTCTCTAATTTTCGTTTAATAAGCGGTATATTGGCAAAAAAACCTGATGCCTCATCTACAGTCATATCCAAAACATCAGCGATATTTTTACCTTTATATTTTATCTCCAGGGTTTCGCGGTTGTATCTTTTACCCTTGCATACCTCACAAGGAATATAGACATCGGGTAAAAAGTGCATCTCTATCTTAATAATGCCATCCCCCTGGCAGGCCTCACATCGGCCACCCTTGACATTAAAACTAAACCTGCCGGGTTTATATCCCCGCATCTTTGCCTCTGGAAATAAAGAAAAAAAATCCCGAATATGGGTAAATGTCCCGGTATAAGTAGTTGGATTGGACCGTGGGGTGCGACCGATGGGGGACTGGTCAATATTAATGACCTTATCTAAATGATTTAATCCCACAATCCCTTTATGTTTGCCCGGTTTAGCATGACTTCTTAAAAGGTGTTGACGCAAGGCAGGATATAAAATCTCACTAATCAGTGTGCTTTTCCCAGAGCCTGAGACGCCGGTAATACAGGTCAAAAGCCCAATGGGAATTTTGACATTGATATTTTTTAAATTATGTTCTGCCGCTCCCCGAACCTCGATAAATTTTGATTTTGGTTTAAGCCGATTTTTAGGGATAGGAATCCTTAGATCCCCCTTTAAATATTTACCGGTTAGAGAATCATTATTATCAATAATTTCTGACGGTGTGCCTTGAGCAACGATAAATCCCCCCTTTTCTCCTGCACCGGGCCCTAAATCAAGCACATAGTCAGCCATTCTAATCGTTGCCTCATCATGCTCAACCACAATCAGGGTATTGCCTAAATCCCGCAGACAACATAAGGTATCTAAAAGTCTTTTATTATCCCGCTGATGTAATCCAATACTCGGCTCATCTAAGATATAAAGCACGCCCATCAATCCAGAGCCGATTTGTGTAGCTAATTGAATTCGTTGAGCCTCTCCTCCGGCTAATGTCCCAGCGGCACGGTCTAAGGTCAGGTAGTCAACACCTACATTGATTAAAAATTCTAATCGCCTTTTGAGCTCTTTCAGGATTTGATGAGCAATGAGTGTCTCTTTTTCGGTTAATTTTAAATTCTGGAAGAACTCATAGGCCTTTTTAATGGATAATTTACTCACCTGGCCAATGGACATATCCTGAATTATGACCGCTAAACTTTCCTTTTTCAATCTGGCACCGTCGCAGGTAGGGCAATATTGTTTGGTCATAAATTCTGAAATCTCATCACGGGACATCTCTGAATCTGTCTCTTTGAATCGCCGTTCTAAGGCAGGGATTACCCCTTCATATTCCCCAAAATATTGCGTCTTGTATCGAGTCCGATAATATTCCCCTTGTGTCCCATAAAGCAAGAGTTGTTGATGTTCCTTTTTCAGGTCTTTAAATGGGACATCCAATCTAAAATTATATCGTCTGGCCAATCGTTCTAATATCCGTTGTAATCCCTCCCAGGGGATACCCCAGGGTCTAATTGCCCCATTATAGACACTTAAATTTTTATTTGGCACGACTAATTCAGGGTCGATTTCTAATTTAACCCCTAATCCCTTACAGGTAGGGCAGGCGCCATAAGGGCTGTTAAAGGAAAACATCCGGGGCGAGATTTCCTCATAGCTAATCCCACAATACAGGCAGGCCAATTCGGCTGAAAAGATTAAATCCTCTTTCTCATCTACCTCAATAAAGACTATCCCTGTTGATAGTTTAAATGCTGTCTCAATTGAGTCAGCCAATCTACCTCGTTCAGCTTTCAAGACAAGTCTATCGACCACCACCTCAATATTATGTTTTTTGTTTTTATCGAGTTTGATTTCTTCTTCCAGGGCATAGACTTTTTTATCTACCCTTGCCCGGACAAATCCTTCCTTGCGAATAGTTGAAAGGATTTCTTGATACTCACCTTTTCGACCACGAACTATTGGGGCAAGGATCTGGATGCGGGTCTTCTCCGGAAGATTCATTAACTGGTTGACTATCTCATCTACGGTTTGTTTGGTTAGCGGTTTCCCACATTTATAGCAATGGGGTTGACCAATTCTGGCAAACATAAGGCGGAGGTAATCATATATCTCGGTTGCAGTGCCAACAGTAGAGCGTGGATTCTTACTGGCGGTTCGTTGTTCGATGGCGATAGCCGGGGATAGTCCTTCGATATAATCCACATCCGGTTTTTCCATCTGACCTAAAAACTGGCGAGCATAGGCAGATAACGATTCGACATATCGTCTTTGACCCTCGGCATAGATGGTATCAAAGGCTAACGAGGACTTACCCGAGCCTGACAAACCGGTAATGACGACCAATTTATTTCGCGGTATCTGGACATCGATATTTTTTAGATTATGTTCTCGTGCCCCTTTGATAAATATAAAATCCTTTGAGTCCATCTTTTTTCTCCCCTTAAAAAATAGGTCTTCTAATGAGAAATAACCCTTTCCAAAGGGTTATTTTTCCTCAAAAATTCATTTCTTTGAACCACTACCACCGTGTTTTGTTTTTACCAATAATATCAATAATGAAGAGGTACTTCAAGGTAAGATTAGGTGGAGGCGTTAGTTCTTTAATATCTTTTTTCTTCTCTTTAACAAAGGATCTGAACTTTTGCAAATTTTGTAGAAACATAGTAAAATAGCACTTTTCATTAAATATAGCCGTTCACCGAACATTGAAATTAGAAATTAGAAATTGGGGGAAAGAGATACGATTCTCCTCGTCTTTTCCTAATTTCTAATTTCTATTTTCCAATTTCAAATTTCAAGCCGTGAATAACTACAAAATTTACAAAAGTTTAGAAAGGATGTTAAAATAAAAATAGTTATAATCGCCGGAATTATTGGCAGGGCAAAGACTACCCTTAAATTTAAGAAAAATATATTGAGCAAAACAAAGGCGACTACCGGTCCAAAAACTGCACCTGCATGGTCTAAAGCCCTTTGAAAACTAAATGCCTGACCATAATCCTTTTTATCAACAGAATCGGCTATTAAGGCATCTCTTGGGGATGTTCTTATTCCTTTACCCACCCTATCCAAAAATCTTATTACTAAAACCTGGAAAGGGGCAGTTGTTATAAAAATTACAGGTTTTGTTTTTTCAGGGGAACGGAAAGTTTCAGCGTTACCATAGACGCCGACAATTTCACCTTCGTTTGTTTTAAGATTAAGTGAATAGAAAATGACTGTTCCGCCGGTTTTAAAATCTTTGGGCGGATATGTCCACTGAACATAACCATGTTCTTATAAAAGGGAGATGTCTTGTGGGCTGCATAAACCAAGATATTGGTATCTAATAGAATCCAGATGTTACCGTTCATTGTATATCTCTTTTCGACTCAAGTCTCCTTTTATGATACCCAAATCGTAAATACCAAAATTTATCTTTTCTTTTTTTTTCTCCTTGTCTTTCCATCTAAACAGTCCTAATATATCATTTCCCAGAAGTCGATACTCTCTACCTATTTTAGAGGCTGGTATCTCCCCTCGCCTTATTTTTCTCTCCACAGTAACAGGAGAGAGTTTTAGAATCCTGGCTGCCTCAGAAGTGGTATAAACTGCTCTTTCTTGAATCTCCATTGTCTTTTCACCTCCTCAATAAATTATACGCCAGAATCCTTCAAAAGTCAACCAAAATCTTTCAAGCTGTGCAACCAATCTTTTTATTGGAAACCGCTAATGGCTTTTGCAAAAGTTTGTTCCTCTTTTCAAAC